>JAAHGS010000066.1 GCA_010692645.1 Symploca sp. SIO2E9 | reverse complement strand
GCTACGGTCGTCGCTATACGCGGACTTGCAGCCGTAGGGCATACGGTCAAGATGCTTAGTGAGGGTAAATTCATTGGAATCCCCACGACCTAAGAATCCCTCGCTTTTAGCGATGGGAGTGTCAATGAAGGACATTAAACCATTCTAAAACTCGATTCCATGCCCACCATTGATCAGTATCTTGTGCCTGACTTTGGCAATTCTTGCTGCTGATATAACCCACATGCCCACCTTGAGCAGTTAACACCAAATCAATAGCTCGATTGTCAGCACAAATATCTTGCAAGTCTGGTACAATCGTCGGGTCAAACATTGGGTCATCAGCAGCGTAGAGAATCAAAGTCGGTTTTTTTAGTTGAGGCAATAGGTAAAGAGCATTGCTAGCCTCATAGTACTCTTCCACAGAAGAGAAGCCCAAGCGTCCAATTACCAATTCGCGATCAAAATTCCAAATACTATTAGCCCTTTCAATTGCTGCTGGATCGATCGCTTCCGGGTGAGCTTGATAAATCCCCCAAGCTAATTTTTTCAGTTGCTGCGAGATTGCAGCTTCTAATTGCCTACCCCAGGGATTTTTGACTAGATAAGAAAGAGAACGCTTAGAATCTAAACTGGGACAAATCACTGCCCCGCCAGCAATTTCTGACTCTTGTAAACCTAAATTTTGTCCCCAAATGCTGATTGTCTGTGCTGCTTTTAGGGCCCATAGTGCCAGTTGTCCTCCCAGAGAAAACCCTGTAAACCAAAATGGTGCCTGACAACCGAGCATTTTGGCACCAGCAGCAATACGCACAAAATCTTCTCCCTCGTACAAACCATCAGAAGTTAATGTCGCTGACAACTCAGCTGTTTTGCCATGTGCCCTCCAATCAAATAGAACCACAGCATAGTTTTGGGCAAATGCCTTACGCCCTAAAAGTCTCAGAAACCATTGATTATCCAGATTACCTGTAATCCCATAAGTGCCTACAATTGTGCCTCGGGGATTTTCGGGGATGGCAACAATTCCAAAAATCGGTACTTCCCCTGCACCGCTAAAAATTTTCTCTTGGTAAGGTGGTTCTGGAGCAGTCGTGGTTGCCTCCCAATTACGGCTGGCTGTTTTTGCAGCATAAAGAGTCATGGCTAAACCATTTCTCAGCCCAAAAGGTGCACTGTAGATGGGATTGGGATGGCCTATAAAGTTCATAAGTTGAAGGATGCTAGCAGATACCCCTGTAAATTTTCACATAATTATTGGCATTACTGTTACTAACAATTGCCGATAAGTACTAGTATTTCTCACTCCTCTTGCAAAACCCTTAGAACCCGCGCAATATAATTTCTACGCCACTGCTCCCGCTCTTGAGCAACTTGCTCATCCGGTTCATAAGCCTCAATACCTTCAATTGAGAGCAAACCTTTCGCTGCGAGCAATCGTTCGACTGTGTCGAGACGTTCGTGCAATACGGACACTTCACTGGTAAGCGCCATTACCATTGCCAATAACTTGTCATTGTAAGGGTTATCTAAATAAATTGGTCGCTTACCCTTAGCTTTTTTTACCATCACGGATTTCTCAAAACACTAACCAACTGTATAACCATTATCTTTTCTTCCTGCTTACTTACTAATGCTTCCTCTGCTAACTATTTGCTGGCTGCGAAAATAAACCAATTTCCACGACTGTTCAAGATTTTGGATTTGTGATTGCCTATACAATTTTTTTTCAGCCAAACACCATTAGCTGCAAAGGTTTCAATTACTTGATCTGCTTCAAAACCGACTGACACTGCTAACGCCTTTAAATCTGAATCCCGCATCGCACTCCAGAAGGGTTCATTATTATTAGCAGTTTGCCAATCGGACAGAAAAGCAGTGTATGGATCCATATGACGATACAGAGGAGCATCTACGTGAATCATGATCCCACCGGGAGCCAGCAAGCGGTAACACTCACGCACTACATTCTTAATCACAGGCACGGGAATTTCATGCAATAAGATGTGACTCACAATTAGGTCGAAAGACCCATCAGCAAAGTTAGTGTGTTCAGCATTCTGTTGTGAGAAATGTACCCGCTTACCTAAAGCTTCAGCCCTAGCGTGAGCATAACGCAACATCGGTGCTGCAACGTCGATGGCATACACTTCGGCCTCAGGGTAGGCATCTACATAAGGCAGGGTGCTGTGACCAACAGCACATCCAAGATCTAGAATTTTAGCGGGTTCAAAGTCCGGGTAATCCTGCTTCAAGTAATTGTAGATCGCAGATTGAGCGAGGTCATCATTGAGTGGTCCTAACCAACCGAGTCCATAAATATAAACCCCACGATCATAAATAGCACCGAGGGCGACGTCGTCTTCGATAAATTCTGTGTGGTATCCTCCCGGCATACAGTGAATATCGACAACTTTCTGGTGAGCTGGCACTGAAAAATTAGGGTCTATGCTCAAAGAACCCAATGGTTGAGATTTTTTCTGTGCCTTTGCCACTAAATCCTGAAGTTGGCGTTCTACACTAGTACTCACCGAATCCCACAACATTTCTTGGGTAGTGCGCTTGAGAACACTTACCCATTGATAGTATGGCTCCTGCTCCATGACTTGGCGAATCTCATAGCGGTTTTGGGGAAGGCGTTGATATTGCTGCTCAAACCGGGGTTTAACCTGTTGCTCGTAAACTTCCTTAACCTCTGGAATCATTTGCGCTTGCAGGTATATTTTTAGACTTTGTACGAAATTCTGGCGTGCCAACTCATCGTGAGTGGTTTTGGGTAGCATTGTATGTTTCAGTTGTTTGTCCATAACCTATCTTTGAATTCCATTTTTGTTAGGGCGGACAGTTCCAGGTTTTCCTCAGAGGTAATGAATTGAAGAGTAAAACACACCTGTCTATTTTTGGTAGTTCTCTAAATTAAGGTAAGGGGCGAGATTTATGTGAATTTTGTTCGAGTTATGCCTCCGAGTAACTGGAGTAGTACTAAATAATTTACAAACTGGCGTTCCTGTCTGTATCTAGATTTGGAGCTGCTGATTGTTGGCGACTGGAATAGGATGACTAAACCTCAATTGCTTCACGATTTTTTCACCATTTTTTCACCATTTTTTCACGGTCTATGAGTAGGATTAATATTTAATATATTCCATATATCTGTTATATAAAAGTGACCTAGAGCCTAGATTCTAGAAGTTATTAGTAAGATTGTATCAACTTTTTATATTGAACTTGATTAATGAGTCAATAGGGATTGACTTGTTCTTTGAGACTTCAATCATTATATATATTCTTTTTGCCTCATTTATGCAGAAAAAGACAATAGTTTCTATAGAGTTTTTCTATAGTGAAAATATCAAGTATTTTTTAAGATTTTGGAAGTCATATTATTTAATTATCTAGAATATTGTTGGGGATTATTTTCAACATAGATTAGTTATTTTAAGTAATCAATATATCAACTTGTGTCATCGGCATTGATGTGTGGATTAACTGGCAAACTTTGATTGGTAATCAACATTTAAACACTAGTCGAATAAGAGTAGTATTTTGAGATTTTTGGTATCTAAGTAATAGACACATCAATCTCTTTGAGATAGTAAAAGTAGTAATAGATAACTATTTGAACCCTAAATTCACTCAGTAGACTATATAAAAGGGGTTAACATGTATACTGCCTGCTACCGATTTTCAAGTTAGAATTATTAAGAAATCTTTAGAAAAACTGATTTCTCTGCCACCGAATCTCCGATGCCTCTATGACTCTCCCAATTCGTAACGTTGCTATTATTGCCCACGTCGATCACGGCAAAACTACCCTTGTAGATGCTCTGCTCAAACAATCCGGCATCTTCCGCCAAGGCGAAGAGGTTCCAGACTGCGTCATGGACTCCAACGATTTGGAACGGGAGCGAGGGATTACGATTCTGTCTAAGAATACTGCTGTTCACTACCAAGACACTTTAATCAATATAGTTGATACTCCTGGTCACGCTGACTTTGGTGGTGAAGTGGAGCGGGTGTTGGGAATGGTTGATGGCTGTATCCTAATTGTGGATGCCAACGAAGGACCAATGCCTCAGACACGGTTCGTACTCAAAAAAGCCCTAGAAAAAGGTCTGCGCCCGATTGTTGTCGTCAATAAAATTGACCGTCCCCAAGCAGAACCCTACGGTGCTGTTGATAAAGTACTAGACCTGTTTCTAGAATTGGGTGCAGATGATGACCAGTGCGAATTTCCCTACTTATTTGCTTCTGGTTTAGAAGGCTATGCCAAGGAAGACTTGGACGCAGAAGGTGTGGATATGCAGCCTCTATTTGAAGCAATTCTGCGACATGTGCCGCCACCAGTGGGAGATGTCGCCAAGCCACTGCAACTGCAAGTGACAACCCTCGACTATTCAGATTATCTCGGTCGAATTGTCATCGGCAGAATCCATAATGGTACGATCAAAGCAGGTCAGCAAGCTGCTCTGGTAACAGAGACAGGAGAGATTGTAAAGGCAAAAATCTCGAAACTGATGGGTTTTGAAGGACTCAAGCGCGTTGATATGGCACAAGCCTCTGCTGGCAATATCGTCGCCGTTGCTGGGTTTGCCAATGCCAACATTGGCGAGACAATTACTTGCCCCAATGAACCGCAAGCCCTGCCTCTAATTAAGGTAGATGAGCCAACATTGCAGATGACCTTCTCGGTAAACGATTCACCCTTTGCTGGGCAGGAAGGGGACTTTGTCACTTCGCGGCAATTGCGCGATCGCTTCCTGCGAGAATTGGAAACTAATGTTGCCCTACGAGTAGAAGAAACCGATTCTCCTGATAAATTCCTAATTTCTGGGCGTGGTGAACTACATCTAGGCATACTAATTGAGACGATGCGCCGTGAGGGATATGAGTTTCAGGTTTCCCCACCACAAGTCATTTACAGGGAAGTCAATGGCGAACCCTGCGAACCTTATGAATGCTTGGTACTAGATGTCCCTGAAGAAGCTGTTGGCAGCTGTATAGAGCGTCTAGGTCAGCGTAAGGGAGAGATGCAAGATATGCAAGTCAGTGCTAATAGTCGCACCCAGTTGGAGTTTATCATTCCCGCTCGCGGTTTAGTTGGCTTCCGGGGAGATTTTCTGCGCCTCACTCGCGGTGATGGGATTATGAACCACAGTTTCCTTGACTATCGCCCCCTTTCTGGTGAAGTAGAAATGCGCCGCAATGGAGTAATCGTTGCCTTTGAAGAAGGTGTAGCTACCTTCTACGCCCTGAAAAATGGGGAAGACAGGGGCGTATACTTTATTACTCCAGGCACCAAGGTTTACAAGGGTATGATTATTGGGGAAAACAACCGCCCCCAGGATTTGGAACTCAATGTCTGCAAAACCAAGCAATTGACTAACCACCGCTCAGCTACAGGGGATGAGTTAGTGCAGTTGCAAGCGCCTATGGAGATGAGTCTAGAGCGTGCTTTGGAATACATCGGTTCTGATGAATTAGTAGAAGTGACACCTAAATCAGTGCGCTTAAGAAAGTTGTCGAAGAAGTTAGCCAAGCGCTGAAGCTCAAATAATTCAAGCTAACAAAAATTCGGCACTGCTGGGCTTTCTGTTAGCCTGAATTCCAAGTAATAAGTAATAAATATACTTGTTTTCACTTATTATTTATTACTTATTACTTATTACTTCATAAACTTAAGCAATCTAAACAACTTCTGCAAACTTAAGTAGATCTGTGATCTTAAATTCTCCAGGCTTATTTGACGGTAGACAAGGTACCCAGCAGGGATCAACCTTAAGATAGGACATGAAATCCCCCTCTAGCAAACCAATTAATACCTCAGCAACCAAACGACCACCCACTTCACCTAAAGTCTCACCACCTGTTTGCACTTCTCCTTCTTTAAGGATATAAAACCACAGTGGTGCTTCTTCCTTATAACCCAATTCTTTGAGGCCCAATTGCTCATCCGACAAAGGTTTAATACCCATCGCCTTAGCAACAGTTTGTCCAGATGGCAAAGCAAAAGACCTACCTCGCAGTAAATTTCTGATTGCTAGAGAACGACGTGAATCATCTTCACCCACAATTGGTACTGGCAAATTTAGCAGCACGCTAGCAATCTTAGCATCAAGTTTCTTGCTAAATTGGGGTGGTTGGCAGGAGTCGAATTGAAAGAAATTCTTCCAATCAACTACTTCCTCTGGCGGCACGGCACCAAAGACACTTAAATCAAATAGCTCCTTCTCTGGTTTTTCATTAACCCGAAAGCGATTCCTTACCTGAGAGTGTCCTAAACGAAAAGCTGCAACAGAAAACTCCACAGGAATAAACGGTTGCCTCTGCCAGAAGTAGAATTTACGTCCGTTCTTGAGAATATCATCAACTATTGCCTGTCCCACAATCAGCGGTAAATATTCATTGAGGACAATCCACTGATAATGCCACCTGACTAGGCGTTGTGCCTCTGGCAAAACTGCTTCGCCTCTGAAACCCCGAGCTTTAACTTCGTCTACAACACGATTGTGGAACTTTAGAAAAGCTAAATGTAGCTGAGAAATAATCAGATTCTCGTCATTGCGAGGATCACCAATCAGAGCTCGATTTTGAATATTTCTCGGTAAATCATCGGGATTTTCAGCAGTGCCGATAAGTAATTTACCAGGATTTTTCTGGTCATAAAGATAGGGACTAGCTTCTGGTCCCATGCCATAGACACTATCTAGTTCCAAAATTGGAGTGCGGAAATTGCGGATCGCTGTTGGGTCGTTTTGTCGTTCTAAACTAGAAGTTGTATCGAAGGTGAGGTCGTGGTCGATGAACTGACCAAAGAAGGTGAAACCAGCAGGAATAGTGGTGCTTTCCCCTGCGGCATCATCTCCAGGACCTTCATCCATCAAACCACCTTTTTTGCCCAGTGCAATCAGAAACTGTTCTGAGTTTTCATAGGCAGGTAAATAGGGAAAAATGCGACCAAATCGACCAGGTTCGTGAAATGGTGAACAGGGAACAGGTCCACTGCGTAGAGAAACCATACCATGTCGAACCTCAGATCCTTCTGTTTCCTCCTGGGGAGGAGCATCTAGTTCCAATAAGACTTGCGTATCTTGGGCTTTTACATTCCAGAGTACCGAGTCTTTGGTATCAGTAAATAGTTTATCTTTATGAAAAATCTTGAAAAATAGGTCTGCTTCTTTGTCTAAACCTGCTTCTTGGAAATAGGAACCGTCAAATTCAATTTCAAAAGTACCTTCAGAGTCAGAAATAGTGCTACCGACTAAATCATCCAAGACTAAGTCTTTATCCCATGCTTCAATCCGGAGCCCAGAAATGCCACGGCTAGTTTTACGGTCAATCACACGACCAGAAATACGAAAGATTGCCATACTAAATTTACCTTGGTTGATTTTAGTAGCTGGTGCAATCGAGATTCTTCAGTAGGATTGCAACAGATATTGAGAACAACCAGTATTCTTGAGGTAATTGCCGAAAATAGAAACAAAATTTAACAATATAACCAAATGAGATTAAGGGCTCGCATCACTGACTGGTTAGAAACTTACTGGGTCAATCCAGCCTATGCTGGTTGGCTTTTAGGGGCTATTGCCATCTGTTTCTTTGGTGCTGCCACTAATACTATGGCAGGGTGGCTTTATGTAATCAGCGGCATAATTTTTGCCCTGTTAGGCGTCGCTGCCTTTCTCCCAGCACGAGCCCTGAGGCAAATTCAGATTCGCCGCAGAGCAATTTCTCCAGTTAGTGTAGGTGACCAACTAACAATTGAATTAGAGATTGAAAATCAGACCCTCAAGCCCAAAACTCTGTTGCAAATTCAGGACATTTTGCAATCAGAACTGGGGAAGCCGATGCAAACGGCAGTAGAAATAATTGAACCCCAAAGTATCCATCAATGGGTATATTATCTTCCCACTCAACAAAGGGGTATTTTCCATTGGCACGAGGTACGCTTAAGAACTGCAACGCCTTTGGGATTGTTTTGGTGTCGTCGCAGCTGGCATGCCCAAGCCAAGGCAATTGTCTATCCTACAGTCTTGCCTCTGACAAGCTGTCCCTTGGTAGATGAAATTGGTACTGAAGATAGCCTCGAAATTTCTGGCAATCGCCGCTCTCACTCAGCAACAGAAGACCTTACTAAGGCACTGCGAAACTACCGGGTGGGGGATCCCACCAGTCTAATCCACTGGCGCACTAGTGCTCGTCAGGGTGAATTGATGGTGCGTGAGTTAGAGGTGTTTACAGGCTCACAAGAAGTTATAATCTGCTTGGATAGCTCTCCAGGCTGGCACCCTCAAGACTTTGAGGCAGCTATCATTGCTGCGGCTTCGATTTACATCTACGCTTGCCGGAGAAATCTCAACGTCAAACTCTGGACACCTAGGACAGGTTTATTGCATAGAAACCAGCTAGTGTTAGAAGCTCTTGCCGTTGCTTGTGCTGGTGAAGAGCTTAGTGCCGCTGTTCCCAGCCACCAGCCTTTAATTTGGCTGACTCAAAACTCAGTCAGTATCCACTCCTTGCCCATGGGCAGTCGCTGGGTGCTGTGGTCATCAACCAAGCTTAAGAATGAACTAGCAACATCAGTTAAAGGCAATCATGCAGGTATTACCATTAATGTAGCGCGGTCTTTACAAAGCCAACTCCAGCAGCTGAGACAGTGACATACTCCCACACCAAATCAGTGTTATGGCATCTAATTATAGCTCCTAATTTAAGAATTAAGAACTAGCTCAATGCATAACTTTACAAACACAAAAAAATATTCACACTGAGATACAATAAGAGAAATTTTCAAATACCTAGGTTTATTATATGAGTTCACCACAAACAGCTGAGACTACAACGGAAACTAGAACTCAATCGAACGATAAAAAGCTAGAGGCAATGAAAAGCTTTGCCGAACAGTATGCTAAAAGAACAAACACTTACTTCTGTGTTGACCCTTCAGTCACTGCTGTGGTAGTCGAAGGACTTGCTAAACATAAAGAAGAACTCGGTGCACCTTTGTGTCCCTGCCGCCACTATGAAGACAAAGAAGCAGAGGTAAAAGCCACCTATTGGAACTGTCCTTGCATCCCCATGCGTGAGCGCAAGGAATGCCACTGCATGTTATTCCTAACACCAGATAACGATTTTGCCGGAGACAAACAGACAATAGAACTTGAAGAAATTAAAGCTGTGCGAGATAACATAGCCTAAAATAGTGCCACATCAAGAATTTTTAAGGGGTGTAGAGCAATTCAATCAGCAGGATTTTTATGCCTGTCACGACACCCTCGAAGCCCTTTGGATCGAAGCCTTGGAGCCGCAAAAGCGGTTTTACCAAGGTGTCTTGCAAATTGCCGTGGCTTGTTATCACTTAAGTAACCTCAACTGGCGCGGTGCAGTCGTTTTACTGGGTGAAGGAATCAGACGCCTTAGAGACTATCAACCGGTTTATGAGGGTATTGATGTTACTAAGCTACTGAGACAGAGTGCAGAGCTATTAACGTCACTGCAACAGGTAGGTTCAGAGCAAGTTGCTGATTTTGTTGAAAGGTTGGCGGCGTTAGAGATTAACTGTGCAACTTCGGTAAGTCCTGAAGCTGTTAGTGATTAGTCACAAATCCAGAGAGTTGATTGACATTTTTTCTATAATTGCGGCAAGGTGCCCAGATCAAATTATTTGATTTGGTGCTGGGTGCAATACTGTTCAAAGTTTAGGAACAAATTACCAGCAATGGTGTCTATAACAATATCACTTCGTAGATTCTGTAAACTATCAACAGCGGCATAAAAATCTTTTCAATCTCTCACCCATAGCACCAATGAAGCCATCCTTTCAACTTGTAGCCTACTTGAGGCAATGTCTTGGTTTAGCGTTAGTACTTCCAATTGCCTTGGTGGGAGGAATTTACACTCCGACTCACCGAGCAGATGCTCAGGTACAAACTGGCGATAGCAATGCCCTTACCCTGCGCTCTGATGTTCAAGAAGCTAACTCACAAACTGGTGTGGTCACAGCTCGTGGTAATGTGCAAATTGACTACCCAGCCCGACAAATTAAGGCAACTGCTGCTCAAGCCCAGTACTTCAGCCGCGAAGCTCGCATTGTTCTTAGTGGAAATGTATACGTTTTGCAGGAAGGCAATAGTCTGCGGGGCGAAAACATCACCTACTTAATTAATGAAGGGCGCTTTGTGGCGCTGCCTAAGGCCCAACGGCAGGTAGAGTCAATCTATATTGTTTCTGATCCAGTAACTTCTACAGAACCGACAGCACCCTCCTTAAATCCTGAACCTGCTGTTGAATAACCCGTCAATCAGCCATAGCCCAAGCAGATAAGGGACTTCCAAATAAAAAAATCTCACAAAAGGTAAAAAAGCAGTTTTAAGAACAGCTTAATTTTAGCTACTTAGAACTAATTAGTGATGGAAGAAATTTTTAAGATAACAATGGGTAACTTTACCGCTTTACTCAAAACTAATAACAAAAGTAGAGTTATGCTTGTTAATTGCCAAGAAGCAGGTAGTATTTCCGGAGAGCTTGAGTCAAGAGAAAATAAGGGTAATGACTGAAAGCTCCAAGAGGTGGCATCATTGAAAATTATATTAGAAAATATTCATAAATCTTATGGTAAGCGCTCAATTGTCAATCGCGTTAACCTATCAGTGGGCCAAAGAGAAATAGTAGGATTGCTAGGTCCCAACGGTGCTGGTAAAACTACAACCTTTTACATTGCTACAGGTTTAGAAAAACCCAACCAGGGCAAAGTCTGGCTAGATGAATTCGAGATTACAACTTTACCCATCAACCGAAGGGCACTTCTAGGAATTGGCTATCTTCCTCAGGAAGCCAGCGTCTTCCGTCATTTGAGTGTGAGCAACAATATTCTACTGGTGCTAGAGCAAACTGGTGTGCCTAGAAGTGAGTGGAGATTACGGTTGCGCCAATTACTCCAAGAGTTTAACCTCGAAAAAATTGCCCAAACCCAAGGTGATCAATTGTCTGGAGGGGAACGACGCCGCACAGAATTAGCAAGGGCAATCGCTGCTGGTATAGAAGGACCGAAATTTCTGTTATTAGATGAGCCATTTGCTGGGGTTGACCCAATTGCAGTTTCAGAAATTCAAAAAATTATTGCCAGATGGCGCGACCGCAATTTGGGGATTTTAATCACTGATCACAATGTTCGAGAAACCCTCGCAATTACTGATCGAGCCTACATTATGCGAGAAGGGCAAATTTTGGCTTCTGGTAGTGCTGAAGAACTTTACAATAACCCTTTAGTGCGACAGTACTACTTAGGGAAGGAGTTTCGGCGATAAAGCAAGCCTAGAGAGTAATTAACGCCTGTAGCTATCTAATCTCGATACATTGAGAACTTCTCACTCAAAACTCTCTAATGGTAAGTTGAGTAACATCTGAGAATATAATGACAGTTTTCACCCCAAGCAGACCTCTTGCTGACAAATGTTTCGACGCCGTAGCATATAAGCAATGATTTTCGGTAAATTTAAACCCTTGCTCTCACGGATTCCCGGCTTGTCGGTAATGGACCGATACATCGCTACCGAACTCATCCCGCCATTTCTGTTTGGTGTGGGAGCCTTCTCTTCTGTATTAATTGCGGTTGATACTCTCTTTGAGTTGGTGCGTAGAGTGGTCGAGTCAGGGCTAGTGGTAGGGGTTGCGGTACAAGTACTACTGCTGAAATTGCCACAGCTCCTTTCCTATGCTTTCCCGATGTCAACGCTTCTGGCAGCACTAATGAGCTACTCTCGTCTTAGCAGCGACAGTGAGTTTATTGCCCTGCGCAGCTGCGGTGTCAGTATCTACCGGCTGGTGATGCCTGCGGTAGTCTTGAGCTTGTTTGTTAGCGGCATGACTTTTTTTATCAATGAGTGGGTTGCCCCTGCTGCCAACTACCAGGCAAAAATAACCCTCAGGAAAGCGCTGGGCAAGGAAAAGCCTAATTTTAGAACGGATAATATTTTCTATCCAGAATATGAAAAAGTCAAGCTGCCCAATGGCAATAAAATCAAGCGGCTTAAGCGCCTGTTCTATGCTGAGCAATTTGACGGTCAGCGTATGAAAGGCTTGACCATCCTAGATTGGTCTCAGCAGAGTCTTGAGCAAATTGTCACCTCTGAATCAGCGCTGTGGAACCCCACCGAGAATACTTGGGATTTTTTCAACGGCACCATCTACCTAGTTTCTCCCGATGCCTCCTACCGCAACATCGTGCGATTTGAAAATCAACAGCTGCAACTTCCTCGAGCTCCTCTGGATTTTGCCAAGGACAAGCGTGACTATAATGAGAGAAACATTGCCCAGTCCTTGAAGTATATGCAGGTATTGCAAGCTGGTGCTGATGATAAAAAACTGCTGAAGCTGAAAGTGCGAATTCAGCAGAAAATGTCTTTTCCTTTTGTTTGCTTAGTTTTTGGTTTAGTTGGTGCGAGTTTAGGAACCAGTCCCCGACGTACAGGCAAAGCTACGAGCTTCGGCATCAGTGTTGTGGTAATTTTTGGCTACTACTTATTAGGGTTTATCACAGGAGCTTTAGGTCAAGTTGGCGTTCTTTCTCCTTTTATTGCTGCCTGGTTGCCAAACTTCCTCGGTCTAGGTGCGGGTGGATTGCTATTATGGAGAGCTGCACGGTAGATCCTGTCGCTGGGTGAACAAAATTTGGCGTGGGATTTGAATTCTCAGTGTCTCCGCGTCTCAGTGTCTCCGCGTCTGGGCGTCTGGTATTGCTGGCAAGCATTCTAATTTGATCAACATATAGCAGGAGGCAGGAGGCTCCAGGGCCCGATGCTGGAGGAAAAGCCAAGTTCTATCTGAGTTTGAGACTTTTTTAATGTCTTAACCGCCTTGGCGATTACTATAGTTTGGCAAATAGTCCGGAAAACCTAAGTTTAGTCACGTAGATCTCAATAGGGAAATTACTGAAAGCAGAATGAGCCTAATCAGTGCAATTAATTTTGATCCCTAAATAAGGGCAGTGAAGGCTTTGGCGTTGCCAGGTTTCCACATTCAGTTGCTGCTTTCGGGCAGTAGGGCTGGCAATAATTACGGTAAAAACAACACAATTTGAAAAAAAATTCAACAATAACAGACTGCAAACCTGCTAATTATCGACTATGATAAACGTATAATCATAGCACATTTTTTAAGTTTTATCATTTAGTAAATCGCTGACAAACCCTTTAATACTTGGCACTGAAAACTCTGCAACTCCTGTACAACTTAAAGCTCAGGCTTAGACAATGTCATCTCCTAAGAAAACTTTGAAACCTGCTCCTCAGGAAGCTTTAGTTCCTGTTTCCAAGACGCTCTTGAATCCTACTCTCCAGAAACTTTCTGCACCTCCTTCCTGGCGCTATTTCAAAGCCAGACTAAAACCTTTAAGAAAACCTTCATTTTGGTTATCAATGGTGGGGTTAGGGCTAGTTATGCTTGGCGGCTGGAAAATTTGGCAAAACCCTGAGGAATTCAAAGCCCTTAGGGCTAGCATAATTAGCTATTTAAACAATCCCAATCCTGATCCACAACTCTCTTCTGAGGAACTAGCAGCAAGGTTAATTGATATCGATAATTCTTCAGTGCTAATAGAAGAATTTGGTGCCGAAAATGCTTTACCTCCAGGAACTCTACCCAACCAAGAAGCTGAGACACCAAACTTACAAAACTCACCCAATACAGGAAATTCGTCAAATTTAGAAGAATTATCCCGCCCGAGATTCACTCTTGACCAAGTTAAGGTTAGAGGCAATCAAAAATCAACTGAAGCCTCCCGCAAAAAAAATAAAAAGCGCCAGTCGGATGAGAACGAGAAATCTGTACTCTCTGTGCGAGAACTTTTCAATCTCAGCACCAAGCCCGAAAATAGCTCCTTGACTAACCTGAACACAACTAACCAGTCATCTTCTCCATTAACCACAGGCACTACCTCTAACTCAGCTTTGGGCTTCAACTCCCTTAATTCCCTTAACAGCAATCAAAGCACAGTACCTGTGAGTCCAGTGCCTAACAGCTTCAGGCAATTTAGAACCACTAATTCTCCTCTCAACACTCCCTCTGTTCAAAGACCTACTAATAATCTGTTTGAAACTAACGCAGGTGCAAGTAAGGTTACTCCAGAAACTAATTTACCTAACACTTTTCCAACAACTACCAATTCGGGAAATCAGACTTTAAGAACTCCCACAGTTCAAGGAAATCTCCAACCTAAGACCAACTATCTTCCCAGGAATTTAGGAGGAGCAGTTGACTACAATCTTTCCCCACAAACCCCCACAGTATCGCGCAATTCCTTGAGTAATTCAGCTCCCTCCCAGTTGTCTGTAGGTGCTTCAGGAACTGTACCAGTAACGCCTAGGGCACAGACAGGAGTTAGTAACTTTGGGCAACAATTTATCCAACCGTCTGCTCAAAACAGCACCACTGTAAACCCCCAAGTCCAACCCAAATTAGGGAATTTTGGTCTTCAATCTAGCCAAGGTAACCCAGCATCTGGGTCTAAACTGGGGAATCTAGGGCGTGTCAATACTCCGTAGGTCTTTAGCAAAAGTATTTTTCTCAGGACTTAGGCAGCTACACTACATATAGTTTGAAAAGTGGGTTACACTCCGCTAACACACCCTACAACTAGAAGCTTTGCATAAGTCCTATTTATGATTATGTTGGCATCAATTCTTGTCTGCTGTGGCAAAAATTATCCGTTAAGAAATTCTGGACTCGATTGCCTTCGGCAGTGATGCAAAGCTCGTCAATTAAGAAGTCTAGTGATTACTGAAGTGTTTGATGATTGCCTGAGCAAACTCTGAACATTTCAGCGGTGGTTCCACTGGTGGCTCCATCATTCTGGCTAAGTCATAAGTAACTTCCCGATTGGAGATTGCCCCGGCAATTCCCTGCCCAATTAGATCAGCAGCTTCCTGCCAGCCCATATATTCGAGCATCATCACCCCTGATAGGATGACCGAACCAGGGTTGATTTTGTCTAAACCAGCGTGCTTTGGTGCCGTGCCGTGAGTTGCTTCAAAAATGGCACAATTGTCGCCAATATTTGCTCCTGGTCCCATTCCTAAACCGCCAACAAGAGCCGCAGCAGCGTCGGATAGATAATCACCATTGAGGTTCATGGTAGCGAGAATCGAGTACTCATCTGGTCTAGTCTGAATTTGTTGGAAAATGCTGTCGGCAATCCGGTCATTAACCATAACTTTATCTTTCCACTGACGGTTGCCGTGAGTGTCCCAAATGGCAGTGAGCACTGCTTCAACTTCCTTATTTACTTGCTCACGCTTCTCTGGTGTCAGGGCATCGTAACCTGGTTCAATTTTACAGGCATTCTCCGCCAGGGTAATGTCGGGATCTACCTCTTTGTTGCTGAGAATCCATGATTCCCTTTCTGTGATGCATTGATCCCGAAATTCTGTAGTAGCTAACTCATAGCCCCAATCACGGAAGGCTCCTTCTGTGTACTTCATAATGTTGCCCTTATGCACCAAGGTTACCTTCTGTTTGGCTTTGGGCAACCGTAAGGCATGTTCAAGAGCGCGGCGCACCAGACGCTGAGAACCAGTTTTACTAATCGGTTTAATGCCAATCCCAGCATCAAGGGGAATTTGCTTGTTACCATGTTCTGGCGTGGCTGGAATCAGCTCCTGATTGAGGAGTTTAATCAATTGAAGCGCGACTTCACTACCTTGGGCCCACTCAATTCCCAAATAAATATCTTCTGTGTTCTCTCGGTAGATAATAACGTCGAGTTTTTCAGGGTATTTGTGAGGTGATGGTGTTCCTGGGTAGTACTTACAGGGACGCACACAGGTGTAGAGGTCATTAATTTGTCGCAAGGCAACATTGAGCGAGCGTATACCTCCACCCACGGGTGTTGTTAATGGTCCTTTAATCGCAATTCCATATTCTTGAATCGCTTCTAAGGTTTCTTCTGGCAAATATTGGTAAGTGCCGTACTGTTGGCAAGCTTCGTCACCAGCATAGATTTTAAACCAACTGATGCTACGCTGTTCCCCATAGGCAGTGCGAACAGCAGCATCAATCACCTTCTGGGCTGCAGGCCAAATATCAACCCCAGTACCATCTCCACGAATGAAGGGAATAATTGGGTTGTTGGGAACTATCGGCTTGCCATCTTTGAAGGTAATGCGAGAACCAGTATTGGGGGGGGTAATTTTTTCGTACATAGCTTACAGATGCAGTTGAGTTGAATCGAAGATCAGTGTCGGAATTATCTATGCCTCCGCAGCTTATCAGATCCACCTAGGATGGGCGGCTCTGTTAAACTTTTTTGCAGGTCAACTACTGTGGCAGCTCTCAAGGGGCTTTAGTAAAGAGATTGGGAATTGGTTGCAATCAAGGCGATTCATCCATGGCAAAATTAATCTGTAATCGTTAATCGTCCATCTGAAATCCGGGCGATTTCTCAAATAAGATCTTGGGTATGATTAGGTGTTATACAATCCCAATTTAGTTGCATGCCGTTCTCCCCAACATTAATGACTTGCCATAACCTCAAACTTGCCGCTTCATGACAGACCACATGACTGCCTCAGTACCAGAAGCCTCTAACCAAATTACCGAGCTCAATAGACAGCTCAAATCCAGTTCTGGAAAAAAACAACTCCAGGTGATTTCAGAACTAGCCAGTAATGGCGATGCTGGGTTAGAAATCTTAATAGAATTTTTAAAGGAGCAACTTTCAAACTCTCCTAATCTTGCTACTGGTCTTGCCTACCAAGTTCTTTATAAAACCGAGCAACCAAATATTAAAGAATTTCTTCAAGCCCATTTTCCTCTGGGTTTTGTACCCTTACTTTCGGAAAGAGGAATTGACTACACCGAATTACAAAATCTATTAGTGCAGCAAGACTTTTTAGCGGCAGATCGTCTTACTCTAGAAAAACTCTGTGAGTTGGCAGGATCAGCAGCAGTACAGAGAAAATGGCCTTACTTTTCGGAAGTAGATAACTTCCCCATGAGCGATTTGCAAACAATTAATACCTTGTGGTTGATTTACTCTCAAGGAAAATTTGGATTTTCTGTTCAGCGCCAAATTTGGCTCTCTGTTGGTAAAAACTGGGAACAGCTTTGGCCGAAAATCGGCTGGAAGAGTGGAAATAGTTGGACAAGGTATCCACATGAGTTTACTTGGGATCTAAGTGCACCAGTAGGTCACTTGCCCCTTTCTAATCAGCTGCGGGGGGTTCGGGTAATGTCTTCTTTGCTATCTCATCCAGCTTGGAATAACTGATGAGGGGTTTGGGGAGTTCTCTTTGCTATGGCTTTAACAAAAGATTAGCGTCTGTGGCAATGGACTCCCCGGGCAAATTCTTGTAAGAAAAGAGGGTTAATCAACAGATATTTAATCCTCCGGTTCAATTCCAGCAGCGCGAAGTTGTGCCATCAAACATTCAGCACGTTGTTTTTCTTGCTCAGTTAACTCTTTCCCCCAAAGCAACATCTTTCCCTCCTCATCCCACCACCTTAACCAGTAGCCTGCTCGATTTTCCTTCGTTCCTTGCCACACACCTAAGAACAAACCCATTAGTTTGAGAGACTATGCCATATTCTTTGTGGAGAATTCGCGATCGCTAACCATGAAAGTTATCATCCTTCCTAGCTTACCTCCAAACTAAACCCAGGCAAGATATCCTCTCCCGATAACACTACAGGCATCCTCAACACTTCCATCTCTTGATCCAGACGATAAATTTCCACCTGCTGATCCTTAGCATTAATCAGCCAACCTAAGCGCAACCCACTAGCCAGGTACTCCAGCATTTTATTCTGTAGTGGCTTTAATTTATCAGTGCGAGAACGCAACTCAATCAAAAAATCCGGGCAAATCGGCGGAAAACCCTGCCGTTCCTCCTGACTCAACCCTTGCCACCTTTGTAATTCTACCCAAGCTACATCGGGAGAGCGATCGCCACCTCCAGGTAAACTAAATACAGTTTGAGAGCTAAAAACTAAACCTAACTGAGTTTGTTCGTTCCAGACCCCCACCTTAATAATCAAATTAGCTTCTTGATTACCACTTTCACCACCGACAGGCGTCACAATAATCAATTCTCCATTAGCTGAACGTTCAAGCTCTAAATCCGGATTAGCCTGACACAATTGAAAAAAATTCTCCCTTGTCAGGATGGTAATTGGCTCTAAATTCAGTACCGTGGTCATAGCATTACTTTTTTACTAACATTTGCTAACAAATATAGCAGTCGCCACAGCTGTTAGGACACTTCCTTGTTCCCTGCTCCCTGCTCCCTGCTCCCTGCTCCCTGCTCCCTGCTCCCTGCTCCCTGCTCCCTTTGAATCAAAATAGGATGTCCTAACTGATATGTCCGTTGCTATATCAGATACTGTTAAAGTACTCATAGCAAACATCTAGTAATCGATATTAAGTGGTTTGAATAGCAATACTCAACTTGCAGGTTCAATTAGCTGAATACCCCGATTCGAGAGCTTACTCACCCAGAAATCCAAATCTGGGTCATCGATTGCCGCTCTTACTTGCTGCTGAATCGCTTGAGCTTGAGCCTGGGATTCGCACAGAGCAAAAACCGTTGGTCCTGAGCCCGACATCATTGTTCCTAAAGCACCGCTATTGGCAAACGCCTGTCTTAGCTGTAATAATTTGGGGTTATTGGGTAATGCAACTTTCTCTAAATCATTGTGCAGCAGTTGACCAATCTGGGCACCATCTTTTTCAAGGATGGCATGTACCATTGGACTAGAATGAACTCTGCTAGCCCTAGATTCCAAGCCTTCAGGATCACGGATATAGGCATGACCAAAATTAGAGCGGTAAGTATTGTAAGCCCAGGCAGTAGAAATCATCAGACTGCGATATTTTGCTAATACCACATAGAGAGAATCTAAGTCTGGTAGGGGAGAGAGTTGCTCACCTCTACCAGTAGCAAGGGCTGTACCGCCTGCAAGACAAAAAGGCACATCTGAGCCAAGCTTGGCTCCTAATTCTTGAAGTTCTGGCTGAGTTAGTCCTAGCTGCCAAAGCATATCCAATCCCACCAATACAGCAGCAGCATCTGTAGAGCCGCCAGCAAGTCCAGCTGCAACAGGAATCTGTTTATTAATGGTAATTTCTACACCGCCAAAGCGATCAAAAACATCAGGAAACTCTTGTGTGATCAATTCTGCAGCTCGATAGGCGAGGTTGCTTTGATCTGGCGGTACCAGGGGATGATTACAGTGAACACGAATAGTATCAGTGCCAAGAGCATGCAAATCAACTTGGTCAGCTAATTCGATGCTTTGCAAGATCATTGCCAATTCATGATAACCATCACGTCGATCACCAAGTATTTCTAGATATAGATTAATTTTAGCTGGAGCAATCAGGGAATAAGAGCGCATGTCTAAGACTTTAGGGCTAGGATGTTACTCAAGGCAACCCACTGGGCTACGCTCAGCTCTTCTGCGCGAGCTTGGGGGTTCACTTCTAATTGTTCTAGTAAGTGGGTGAGGCTCAATTCCGCCGAAGATGCTTGGCTAATAACCTTGACCACCGATTTTAAATTATTGCGCAACATTTTCCGCTTGCTGGAAAAGCCCAGCTTTAATAACATCTCTAAATGTTTAGGGTTATCAGCTGGTGGTTCCACAACTCGGGGACGCAACCGCACCACGGCAGAGTCTACCTTTGGAGGTGGGTAGAAGGCAAGAGAGGGGACATCACAGATCAATTCGCATTCTGCTAGATATTGCACCCTTACCGAAAGAGCACCAAATGCCTTAGAACCTGGGTTGGCGTATAATCTCTGGGCAACTTCTTTTTGCACTAGCAGTACAATCAGCTCAAATCCTGGTAAAACTGGCTGAGCAATTGTACCGATTAGTTTTTGGATAATTGGTCCAGTTATATTGTAAGGAATATTGGCAACGACTTTATTGAGTTTCTGGAAGTTGGGAAAGTCAGATAGCTGATTAGTTAAGTCGAGGGAGAGAAAATCTCCTTGCAGCAGTAAAAAATTATCATTATTACCCAGTTTCTTAGCTAGTAACTCGCACAAATCGCGGTCAATTTCAACCGCAAGCACTGACTCAACGGCACTTAAGAGTTGGCGAGTAAGAATACCAGTGCCAGGACCAATTTCTAAAAGGCGATCGCTCTGTTGTAAGTTAGCAGCAGTAACTATCTTATAGAGTACCTTCTCGCTCCGCAGCCAATGCTGAGCGAATTGTTTGCGGGCTTTCGGGTTCATGGCTTGATTGGCAGCACTTTGCCGGGATGAGCGATCGTGGTTGGAGTTGTAATATATTACACTACGGCTTTTTTGACTTTCTGCATGCTTGCTGCTGTCACAAATGCCTTGAAGATACTTAGATTGCCTGGCTCAAACAGCGACATTTCGGGGTGCCACTGCAGAGCGATCGCAAAGGGGTGTAGTTTATGCTCTAATGCTTCAATGACACCATCAGCTGCTTGTGCTGCTATTTGCCAGCCAGGGGGAACAGTACGTACTGCTTGATGATGCCAGGAAACTACTTTGACTTGTTGTCTTTTCATAATCGCTGCCAGTTTACTTTTTGGTTGAAGCTGCACATGATGCTCACAGGATTTTAGTGCTTCTATGTAGTGCGCTACTGTCTCCCCAAATTCTTCAGGCACATGAGGCACCAAGTCCCCTCCACTTGCCACCATCAATACTTCCAAACCTCGACAGATACCTAAGATTGGTTTACGGGATTTCAATGCCAGCTTTGCCACTGCCAATTCAGTGGCGTCTCGTTGGGGATCGACGCCGTAAATCTTGGGATGGTGTGAACCATTGTAGTGAACTGGATCGATGTCACCACCGCCTGGGAAAATTAGACCATCTAACATCTCGAGGATAAAAGTTGGATCCTGTTTGACTAGGGGAAGCAAAATCGGTACGCCACCTGAGTATTCAACTGCTTGGGCATAGCCAGCAGGGCAGTAGAAGTGACCAGTTTGCTGCTGTCTCCAACTAAAAATACCGATAATAGGTGGCGTCGGCTTTGTTACTGTCTTATTAAAGGAGGGGTATGCTTGTAAATTCATCTGGTTGCTCAATGGGTTATCAAAATGTTTCAATTTAATCGCAGCCTTGAAAAACATTCTGCTAAGCAAGTAACAACAGGTGCGGTCTATAGCGAAGGGATTTGATTTGTGAAAAAGGATTATCGTATTCTCTAATACTTAAAATTAACTCCAAGACTGTTCCCTACTGACTAGGAGACTCCTGACTCGGAGACTCCTTGCCCTAACCCAAGTTTCACATTTCATTTAGCCTTGCCATAGGTGACAATCATGTCTGAAAATGCTGCTCAAGAATCTTTAGAAACTATGGCTAAACCAATGGATAATGATTATGAGGTTCTTACTCCATCCCAAGTTTTGCAAGCCTCTAATTCAAGGTTAGAAGAAATCAAGAGATTTTTAATTAGTTATGAACAGGAGTCAGTAGATTTAGAAGTTCAAAAATAAATCTCTATTTTGGTAGTCTTACTACAGAAAATAGAGAAACTTGTAGTCAAAGTTTCTGCTTTATGAATCTTAAACAGTCAAAATCCTTAATTCCTTCTCCCTCCTGCCTTCTTACTTCCAATACCCAATTTAAATGCACAACAGCTTAGTAAAGAATATCCCCTAATTAAGCCGATTTGACTAGAGCTTCCTCTTCGCGCAAAGTCAGGATTTCCACACCATCTTCAGTAACTGCTACAGTATGTTCAAATTGGGCAGAAAGCTTGCGATCCTTGGTAATTGCAGTCCACTTGTCAGCAAGTACCTTGACTTCCCAAGTACCTTCATTAATCATGGGCTCAATTGTAAAAACCATACCGGGACGGATACGCTTGCCTCTACCACGGTTACCATAGTGAGGAATCTGAGGCGCAGTGTGGAAAATCTTGCTGACGCCGTGTCCCACAAAATCTCGCACTACGGAAAAACCCTGTGCCTCTGCGTATTCCTGAATAGCAGCGCCAATGTCTCCAATGCGCGCTCCTGGCTTGACCTCAGCAATACCCCGCATCATACACTCTCGTGTTACATCCACTAGCTGTTTCGCCTTGGGGGAAGGAGTACCGACAAAGAAGGTTTTAGAAGTATCGCCGTGGTAGCCATCAACTATGGGCGTCACATCTATATTAATAATGTCGCCATCCTTGAGAATTTGTTTGGCGTTAGGGATACCGTGACAGACAACTTCATTGATACTAGTGCAGATCGATTTTGGAAAGCCATGGTACCCTAAAGGAGCGCTTTTAGCTCCATGCTCCTGCGTCCAGCGCTCAGCTTCATCATTTATTTCCAGGGTGCTTACTCCTGGTTTTACCATTGGTTCTAGATAATCTAGAAGCTCCGCTGCTAAGCGCCCAGCCTGACGCATTTTTCCTATTTCTCTGCTCGATAATAGAACAATATTTTCGGGTGCCATTCGTCTTGATTTCTATTGATTTACCCAAAAAGTTGGGAGATTTATCCTATAGTTATTAATTGTACTTCGCCAGGATTGGTTATCTTCACTTGATGGGGGAAGCGAGAGGGGCTTGTAAGTCCAGCGCTTTAGTCACAGACTCAGCCTTGGGAGAATGTTACAAATAAATCAGTAATGTCATGCGCCAAGCCCTAGAGTGTTGCCACAAAGGCTGGGGAGTCAGCGTAATTATTGGGGTTGCTGGTGCTGGTGAAGAAATTAGCACTCGCCCTTTTCAACTGGTTACCGGGCGAGTGTGGAAAGGAACAGCTTTCGGTGGTGCTAGAGGACGCACTGATGTTCCCAAAATTGTAGATTGGTATATGGAAGGTAAGATCAACATTGATGATCTAATCACTCATGTGATGCCAATAGATAAGATTAATGATGCTTTTGAGCTAATGCATAAAGGCGAGTCTATTCGCTCTGTCGTAACTTTCTCTTAACTATCCTTAAGTCATCTACCTTTTAGAAGATTTTTCTGAGCAATTTCCCACTTTAAGCTGTTTTTGAAAACTGACAATATATCTTAAGTTTATTTTTCTTGTTAACTTCTTGACTTTTCTTTGGAAAGCTATGCTGATAAATGCATTCAAGGAGTTTGATAATACTCACTATTGTGTAAATTTTTGTTAAACAACTGATACCTTGCATATCAGAACATATCTAACCTAAGTAAATATTTAGCAGCTCATCGTATTTACATTTTGCCGATAAGAGTCAAAACCACTGTAACAGAGATGGGAGCATCTCAGTTTTGCACAAATACCAATAATGGGGGCTGTAACCCCTAATATACTGTTATCCAGACCGACGATTTACAAAGGTGAGATGCTCCCACAGAGATGTTGTTCGAGAGGAAAAGAACAAAGTTAAAACTGCTCTGTCTATCTTACCCTTATCTTGTATAGCGGTTCGTGCTGGTATGTTTACAGATTCAAGTTTAGGAACAGTTACAACCTTACTTGTCTTACCTTAATTACTCGCATAAGTATCAATTTTTCAATTGATACTTTAAAAGTTTATTTGGGCTACCACTAAATTGTGAAACTCTGTTGTGTACTCAGTTAAAACTCTCATGTCATACCAAAGTAATGTTGAAGTGACGATGCATTCCCATACTTATGGAACACAAGAAACTATTACAGCTGAACCTAATTCTAGTTATCAGCGTGATAGCCACAACAGGGGGTATTCCCAAACCAGAATCAGGAAGCAGCAACCGGCCCAAGTAGCTGCCAAGATGCTAAAAACTATAGTTTTTCATGGACAAGGCATACCCCCAAGGAGATTTTGTCGCCGCTGGTTTGGACTAGAAGCGGTCAATGAATACGGACAACCTCGTTATACAGAATCTTATATAGTCATGCTTGAGTCTGAGCATGGCTATCGAGAGAAATGCATCAATTTGATTGCCAGGATCTTGAAGATTAAACCCAATACGATTCATCGCTGGGGAAAAGGAGTTGAATTTGACAAAATTCCCCCAGATAAGCGACAGCAATACGAAATGTATCTCGGCTATGTTGACACTCTTAGGGTACTTACCACAAGTTTGGCAGGGTTAGAAGGAGGTTTATTAGAAGGACTCTTGCATCGCTGCACATGTGATAGTTCAAGGTGCCACATGGGTAGTCAAGTAAATACTGTATCTCATACACAGAAGCCTTGAGTTATCAAAAAGCTTGTTTGTAGTATTCAAATTACTTCTAAATGGAGAAATAGCTCGATGAGCCACACGCTTTTACAGGAACTCACTAACAGCGACATCGACTGGCTCATGGCTGTAGGTCAAAAACAACAAGTAAAGGCTGGCCAGACTTTAATCGAAACTGGTCAACCGCTCAAAGCCCTTTACCTGATTATTGACGGCAGCCTGACGCTGTCAGTACCACAAACTAGTGACAATGCACTCAATCGCGCTTTTGCCCTTCTAGAGGAGAAATCTGTTCTAGAAAGAGAGATAGCTAGCTTGCACAGTGGCGATATTGCTGGGGATGAGCTACTGCTTCAAGTCAGAGCTGCTTCAACAAATGTCAAAGTAAAGCAGCTCTCCCGAGTCTTAGCAATTCCCCAAAAGCAATTGAGTGCCAAGCTTAACCAAGATGTAGGTTTTGCTGCGCGATTTTACCGAGCGATCGCTCTTTTGATTTCAGAGCGCTTGCTGAAATTGATGCAACAACTCCGCTCAGCCCGTTTGGGTTCGAGTTCCAGCCAAGGACGAGAAGTCCTATTTGCTTTCGGAGAAATTAACGACAGCGACATTGACTGGATGATTGCCAACGGTAACTCTCACACAGTTGCAGCAGGTACCCTCTTGCTTCAAGAAGGTAGACCTGTAGAGGCGCTCTACATCCTTCTCAATGGAGCCATGAGTGTTACGATTGCCGAGAAGGAGGCTAGTCCCCTTGATCGCGCTTTTGCAGCACTAGAAAGTAGTGAAACTCCTATCCCAGAGCGGGAAATTGCTACCTTACGACCAGGGGAATTTATTGGCGAGATGCCCTTTGGCGATTCTCGCCTTGCTTCCACCAGCGTGATAACTGCTGAGGAGTCTCTAGTACTGACAATTCCAGGACAAGTACTCCGGGTCAAACTACAGCAGGATATTGGCTTTTCTGCACGGTTTGAGCGGGTAGTGGCAATGTTAGCGGCTGAGCGCTTTCGAGAAACTATCAATCGACTGGGTTACGGCAGGCGCTTTTACAGCAGTGGCCAGAGTCTCGATCAGTCTTTAAGTTATGAAGATGAACTCAATCTCGATAGCCTAGACAAGTTGAGTTTGGCCGGCTCTAGATTCACATGGATGCTCAATCGCCTCCAAGAATTGGGAAATGGGGAATGGAAAAGAGCCAGTAGGTAAGAGATTTACCGCTCCTACTTAATCTTTAAACCCAACAAGTCTATATCTGTGTTGATTTATATCCACCTGTAGTTGCAATCCTATGTGCAAAATTATTTCAATTCACTCTTATCGGGGTGGAACCGGGAAAACTAATTTGACAGCGAATTTAGCTGCAATTATAGCGGCTGCTGGCAAGCGAGTTGGCATTGTCGATACTGACGTTCAAAACCCAGGAATTCCCATTCTATTTGGGTTTGATGAGACTAGTATCGGTTACTCCCTCAATGACTTTCTCTGGAGTCGCTGTAAAATTTCCCAAGCTAATTATGATGTGACTTCAGTCCTCGAAAAGCCTGCCAAAGGAAGCTCTATTTCCCTGATTCCTGCCAGTATGAAGCCAGCAGATATTGGTAGGGTGCTGCGGGAAGGCTACGACGTAAGACTGCTAGCTAGGGGTTTCCAAGATTTACTCGATGAATTAAAGCTCGATTACCTATTCATTGATACTCATCCTGGTCTCAATGAGGAAATTCTGCTCTCAATTACCCTCTCTGATGTTCTCTTACTAATTTTACGACCTGACCAGCAGGATTTCCAGGGAACAGCTGTGACTGTAGACTTAGCTCGTAAGTTAAAAGTACCCAAGATGTTGCTGCTAGTTAATAAGGCAATTAAGTCTTTGGATGCTGAGGATTTAAAACAGCAGTTAGAGAGGACTTATGGCTTGCCATTAGCAGGGATTTTGCCCTGGTTAGAAGGGGTTGCAGAGTTAGGAAGCAGAGGAATTTTTTGCCTGAAATATCCTGAACATCCCCTGAGTCAGATGGTGGAAATGGTTGCCCATAAGCTCATCAGTTGAGACACTGTTCATTTTTCCACTCCCTACTCCCTATCCTTTAGATTCTATGAAAGACACAATTAGCTTAATCAGAGATTTTCTTCGATCAGATTGGGAGTTGTCCCAGACGGTGATGAAAAGGGTGCATCTGGAGGATGGTCAGGTTCTTTTCCGTCAGGGTGATGTTGGGGATGCCTTTTATCTGATTGAAAGTGGTCAACTTAGAATATACACCTATAATCACGAGGGTAAAGAAATTACCCTCAACACTATATCAACAGGGGAAACTTTAGGGGAAATGTCATTAGTGGATGATCAACCCCGCTCCGCAAGTGTAGTTTCTATTGGTTCCTCTACTCTACTGCGCCTGGACAGAAATGAATTCTTGCAGCGGGTGCGTAATCATCGAGAATTGAATCAATTGATAATCCAGCTTCTCAGTCAACGCATCCGCTACTCAATAGAATATATCGAGAGACTCGGATATTGGACGCAGTTAATAATTGATGGCAAGTATAACCAAGTTATTAGGAGTATTGAAAAGGTCAATTCCCAAGGTAATCGGGCTTTAGTTGCAGTAGCTAACTCCCTCAAACAGATGCTGAAAACTATGCAGCAACGGGAACAAAGTCAGCGCCAAGAGGTGGTCAAACTCAAACTAGAGATTGATGAATACAAGCGCCAGCAACAGGTAGAAGAGATTATAAGTAGTGAATATTTTGATTACCTGACTCAGCTAGCTGAGCAACGGCGTAGTTTAGGTATTATTAAACACTCTGGCGAAGGTGAAGGTAAGATTTTCCCTTTCAGGAAATCAGTAACAAAGCTCAATTACAAGGAGAATTGGAGCCAGAATCCAGAAATTAGGAAAGCCCTTGCCAAAGGTTTGAAGAACAGGTCAGAGGTTCTCAATAGTTTAATTATTAAGGCCTGGGAAGATGAGGATTTCCGGCAGGAGTTGCTTACTAATTCCAGGGCAGTTTATGCCAGAGAATTCGGGTGTGAGTTACCAGAAGAATTAGTCATTGAGGTGATTGAGGAAACTCTAGATACTTTCAAAATGGTGTTACCCAGAAACCCAATTCTAGAGATGCCAGAGGAAGAATTATCTGCTCAAGACCTTGATGCTGTAGCAGGAGGCTGCTGGGCTAATACTAACAATCTTTTCTACAAGCAGCAGGAGGAGAATTGATTCAAGGTTTTTGCCTTGGATCCTTCTGTTGACAACTACTATAAAGTAAGTAGGTGTGCATTAATATTTGTCGTTGAAGCAAGGCAGAAGGGAAGAGGATTTTAGGCTCTTAACATTTGTTGACATACTTTCATTTATTTGTGCATATCTACTTAGCAAACAAAATACTGTATATGATACAGAAAATCATTGAATAAAATTGACTTGCTTTTGTACGATTAAATTGTTGCTGAAAAAGGAAAGCACCGAACAACTAGATAACTTTTAATAGGAGTTAGAAAATGTCTCAAGCATCTGTATTAGAATTAATCAAATCTTCTCAAGAAAATCAGGCATTGCAACAGCGGCTAGAAGCTGCTGATAGTCCAGAGACTATTATGAAAATTGGAGTTGAAAAAGGCTACAATTTTACTGAAGAAGAACTGCTGTCTGTAATGCAGGAAATCCAACAAGTGGCAGCTGAAGAGGGAGAGTTGTCTGAAGACGAGTTGGAGGCTGTAGCTGGTGGTGGTTGGTCTACTCTCGTGTCTACCGCTATAACTATCTTCAATAACCGCGATAAAATCGAGGAAGGCTACAAGACGGCAAAGAAAGGCTACAAGACGGCAAAGAAAGTGTGGAAGAAGGTCTCGAGCTGGTTCTAGGTTTTTTTTCCAAAATATAGCAATGCGCTCTGGTCTACTTACAGTACAAATGTTCTAATAATTTCCTCATCAAGGCTCCATTTGTAATTTGTAAATACACTAGCGCGCAGCGCTATAGCCCTCTTCTGTCACTCTCCGGTTTTTCTGATGATTAATACTTTTTAGCAAGGAGGTATATTAGTCGATACAGCGTTTGCTCATCGAATTTTAGCGATTTCCCGGATCTGAACAATTTCTATGAAGGAAAAAGTCTGCGATTGGCTTCGCCAGTGCCCCTTGGGCAATCGCTTCCTATACAAAGGCTCTAGGATTTAGAAATGGCAAGAGTTTTCGGAGAGTGACACAAGAGGGCCCTCTTGTGTCACTCTCCAGTTTTTCTGATGATTAATACTTTTTAGCAAGGAGGTATATAGCAGTACGCATTTTGGTTAGGACACTACCATTAGGTGTAAAGACAGAATAAATCATCAATTGACTCCAAAAAAAGATGTCCTAACCGTAGCGCGTAGCGCTATATTAGTCGATACAGCGTTTGCTCATCGAATTTTGGCGATTTCCCAGCTCTGAACAATTTCTATGAAGGAAAAAGTCTGCGATCGCTGGCTTAGAAAATCGCTTCCTTATGCCAGGTGGTGATCTTACCGATATCTTGTGGGAGGAATGGCACAGTTCTGGAATTCTCCCAGAAATTGGCGATCGCATCCGTGAATACACCAACCTAGATCACTCAGATAACGGCATTACTCATGGGCTGGATGGTGATTGGGTGGTAACTATCCCTCTTGGGTCACTCTCTGAACTAACTAAGTGATAAAAAAGCCAGACTAAGTAAATGGGCAGGAAAAAAAACAATTATATAATGGTTATCATTCTCTTTTATGGGATATTTTATTTCTTGGAAGTCCCCTAAACAATAACCTAAGTAACTCCTAACTCTCATTAGGTGATTATTTTCTCCGGCAATAGTTAATTTAGAAAAGTGTTAGCAAACTTAGTTCTGAACTTTTATCAACTTGATTCAAGATACTGATACTGAAACCAAGGAAATTCGTAGATCACATTGAAAGAGCTAGTCCTAATTGCATATAGTACTTATGTACAATGCGTAAGTCCTATATATTTCTGCTAGTCAGGGATAAATCCGGAAAGTGGGGCAAGGGAGTATCAGAAAATACGTAATTTCTCTGATGATCAGAAGACTGCCGACACGAGAAAATAAACTAGGAGTGACGAACTGTACAAATTAGCCACAATGTGTATCAGGAAATTCGGTCGTTTCACGCGCTTCCATAACCCTAATTTTGATCGCTGCCTTTAGTCTGTTAAGCGCTATAGTTGGCGGAAGCAACCAAATTGCGTATAGTACTTATGTACGATTCGTAAGTCCTAGAATTGAGCCTCTTGATATTGTCGCTATTGCTGGCTTTGGGGCTGGACTTACTTTGGATACAGCAATTTTTTAGTGGGTTTGAACTAAGTGCACGAGCACACAAGTTCCTAGCTGATAAGTACTCTTACATAAAAACTTGCGTAAGTGATGGAGAAAAGAGTGATAACTATATATGGATATATCAAAAAAGTTTAATTTTGCCATAGAATCCTAACAGACAACGATCTGTAAGTCCTAACGTAGCTAATTTTGATAATTTAATCATGTCTCATACCCAAAAAGAACCTAATCTTAATTCCTTAGAAAGCCAATTAGAAGATTCAGTTGCTGTGATTGGCATCGCTTCTAAATTTCCAGGAGCCGAAGACTATCATCAATTTTGGTCAAATCTGGAAAATGGCATCAACAGCATCAGCGAAGTTCCGGCTCAAAGATGGAAAATAGATGAATTTTATGCCGCTAATTCTCAAGCACCAAACAAAACTAATAGCAAATGGGGTGGAACGTTCACAGGAATAGACCTGTTTGATGCTCAGTTTTTTAATCTCTCTCCTAGAGAAACTGAAAAAATGGATCCTCTACAAAGGATTTCTTTGGAATTGAGTTGGTCTTGCTTAGAGGATGCTGGCTATTCTCCTCTGGATTTATCAGGTAAGGAAATAGGTGTATTTTTTGGAGCTTGTAACTATGATACAATTCTCCGATTTAATGAAGGTGAGATTAATGGACACAATGGTACTGGTACATGGACTTGCATGATTCCTAACCGAATTTCTTATTTTTTCAATTTTCGCGGCCCCAGTGTTCCTGTAGATACAGCCTGTTCTAGTTCTCTAGTAGCTATTCATCAAGCGGTTAATAGTATTAGGCAGAAAGAATGTAAGATGGCTTTAGTGGGAGGAATTCATGTTTTGTGTTCTTCTGTCACTTATATTCAAATGAGTAAGTTAGGAATGCTGTCACCACAAGGACAATGTCGTACTTTTGACAGCCAAGCTGATGGTTATGTCCGAGGTGAAGGGGCAGGAATTATCTTGTTAAAGCCTCTGGCGAAAGCAATTGAAGATAAAGATCACATTTATGGTGTTATAAAAGGTACTGCTATTAATCATGGTGGCAGAGCGAGAACTCTGACATCACCTAACATTTATGCTCAGGCGCAAGTATTGGTAAATGCCTATCAAAATGCAAAAGTTGCACCAAATACTATCTCTTATATTGAAGCTCACGGTACAGGCACACCTTTAGGTGATCCCATGGAAATCAATGGGTTAAAACGAGCATTTAAACAGCTATATAAAGAATACAATTTACCGTCACCAAGTAAACCTCATTGTGGTTTGGGAGCAGTTAAAACTAATATTGGACACTTAGAAGCAGCATCAGGTATTGCCGGAATTATCAAAGTTCTTTTGGCAATGAAGTATAAAAAATTGCCGAAGATCATTAATTTTAAGCAATTAAACCCCCGTATCAAGCTTAAAGATAGTCCTTTCTATATTATTGAAGAAACTCAAGAGTGGCAGAAATTAAAAACTGAGGCAGGTAAAGATATTCCTCGTCGTGCTGGTCTTAGTTGTTTTGGTATTGGTGGCGTTAATGCCCATGTAGTCTTAGAAGAAGCACCAGAGTTAGCAGCATCGCTACAGACAACTATTAAACGTCCTTTAGAAATACTGACTATTACAGCTAAAACAGAAGAAGCTTTACGAGATTTAGCTCAAAAATATCAGGATTTTTTGAGAGCAAGCAGTGTGGACAGAGTCCAATTGCCTGAAGCAAAATCACTGGCTGATATTTGTTTTACAGCTAATATAGGTAGGACTCATTTTCAACATAGACTAGCTGTTGCTGGCCAATCTCATCGGGAATTAGCAGAAAAACTCAAAAGCTTTTTAGCCGGAAATCAAGCTAATGGTTTAATTACAGGTAAAGCTAAAGAAGAAAGGCCGAAAATAGCCTTTTTATGCACAGGGCAAGGTTCGCAATATCTGGAGATGGGCAAACAACTCTATCAAACTCAACCTACCTTCCGTCAAGCAGTGGATCAATGCGATCGCATCCTCAGTTCAGAATTATCACAACCGCTACTTTCTATTCTCTATCACGACAATCTTAACCATCAACTCCTCCATCAAACTGCCTACACTCAACCAGCCCTATTTGCAGTGGAATACGCCCTCGCCCAGATGTGGCTATCGTGGGG
>JAAHGS010000065.1 GCA_010692645.1 Symploca sp. SIO2E9 | reverse complement strand
CGAGTGTTGCAACTGTGGTCATGTTGTTGATAGGGACTTAAATGCCGCGCTTAACTTAGCAAGTGTCCCAATTAGCAAGTTAAAGCCATTAGAACCCTAGGCTATAGGGGGTTTGCCTGTGGACAAGTAGGAGCCGACTCCCTTGGTTGAAGCAGGAAGAAAACATCAAAACTACTAGCTTTGAACAGGTTTGAGTAGGTTTGAGTAGGTTTTTCGTAGCAGAAGCACATCCATTCATCCTCCAGTCCCTCCATTGTGCTCCACGGTTTATAATGTACGCCGTTGAAATGATCCGGTCCCCAGGATGTGTTCGCTACGTCTTCAATTGTCCGCATTAATTCTTTATGGTTGTCGCAGCCTGGATGGTTCGTTAAGTACGTGCGCTTCCAATCCCTAGAGCCTTCTACGTTTCTCTCATGAAGCTCCTCTTTGAATATAAATCGCATTTTATGTGTGTGACCCGCTACTTCCTTTACCCTGAGCAGCTCGCCTATTTTCGGGAGATTCTCCTCTCTGACCTCCACGGCCTCTGCTCCATGATTCTGTTTATACTCTATTTCCTCCCCCTTTGCTCCTATAATGAATAAACCTCTCAAATCTGGCACTTCGTCTCGGCTTCCGTCACATATACTCCAGCCGTCTGGTATTTGATCTTGTGCGCCATGCCACATGATGATCATCCCTGGGACTAACGCTCCGACTCCTTCTATCACACCTGCCTGTACTATCCCATATACCTCTACTTTCTCTCCTCGTACCCTCATCGGCGTCTTCTCAATTGGCACCGCCAAAACCCCATTCTGATAACCTTCTATTTCCTCATACCGCACGTACAGATTCGCTTTACCCGTTGGATGCTCTGTTACTATATTTCCCAGCTTCAATTCAATATTTTTTCCCGGCTCCAATTCATATGGAGCTTTTCCCCCTTGCAGCAACACTTCCCACTCCTTCCTATTCTCTTTCTCCTGTACTTGCCAGGTGCTACTCTCGGTTGCCCCTATTGTTATTGCTTTCACCTTGCCCGCATCAGCCAACGCCCAATACTTGCTATCCTTTTCCCCAGTTTCAAAACTCACTATTAACTTCGACTCTTGGGTGAAAGTCAAATTTGGACTGAGGCTATCACTGGAACTTACATTCGTTATTCGCAAGGTGAGACTGTTTGGCGTTGTTCCATCATTGAGTACAGTGTTAGAACCGACGAACCCCACATGCAGGGGAATATTGCTCTTTGCATTGCGGTCTTCTACTCTTATCTCTTGATCCCAGTTTTTTCCTTTTAATGTATATTCCTCCTCACCTTTGGTATAAGACATCAAGTCACTACAGACTATATAAACTTTGGCTGTAGGACTTCCATAATTGGTTTTTGCACATAGTTTTGAGAATAGAAACGATACTTTGTCAACGCTATCTTTACTTATTGGTCTTCCTGTTTTATGCAGAAAAAATATATTCAGACGGTTATCCCCTAATTCTTTTATATCTTCACTCTCTGGTTCTGCTCCACTAGCCATATCCCATTCATCGCTTTCTACTTCGGCCTCACCTAAATCTGCCAGCAGACCAGGAGGGAAAGACAGACGAAAATGGTAGTTGTCTTTGCTTACTTCTTTGTTATCTGGCTTCTTTAGTATTATTTCAATGTCGTCACTGGAATTATTATACACGTCCAAATTTATGGGGAGCGCCATCTCAGAGTCAGCTTCCTGATATAGAATATTTTGCGGACCCTCTGTTTCATAATAAAAACGGAATAATATTTTGCCTGTTACTGGTATGTAGACTTTTGGTTCTAATTGTCTCATGGTTTTTACTGCTCACTTTTTACTGGTTATGGAGGGGATATTTTTTTATATCCTTGGCTATAAATCTCAGCCAAAATTTCAATTTATTTCACCTGCTGGGGATGGGTTTTAAGGATTTATGCAAGAGGTCTTTTTTTAGGTATCGTCGCCATCTTTCTGAGATAATTTCAACCACCCCTCGTAAATTTTATGACCTTGGTCAGTGAAATTTGCTTGCGTATTTACCTTGCCGATTTCAGTTGTTTCCAGCCAGTTTTCTCCTTCCTTTGCTATCCAAGACCAAGTATAATCGGGAATGTCCGCTAGACTTATACTTATATTAAGGCGATCGCGTTCACTAATAATAGGAGTCGATAAAAAAGTCACCTCAATAGATTTTAGAGCCTGAGCGAAATGTTCGGGAGGGATAGAAATTGCTCTGGCAGGTAAGAAGCCACAAGTGGCATTAACAACCCCTCGGGGGTCAACCAACATCGCTAAAGTTTGTGCCGTCTGTGCTTCTAAATTCTGCTCCAAATTGACAGCTGTATCCGGTTCTCCGTCCTCTTCATCCTCAAACAGAGTCTGTATCTTTTCGTGAGACACATAAACACTCTGGGGAGCATAAAAAATCTCCTCTTGGTAAGTATGCTCCTCGGCTTCTACCCAATAACCAACCAAACCATCGTTCAACTGTCGATACTCACCAATGCGAATGGGTAAATTAACCTTAGTAAAATCATAAGTTGTGCGAGGTACGTTTTCCACTTCTTCCTCTACGTCTTGCTTTGTATCACTTTCATTCTGACTTATTGAAGGTTGTCCAAGGAGTTCCAAATTGACCTTTGCCCGCACTAAGGCAATAGGTCGTCCCATCATCAGGGCGATGGACTGATGTTGGCTGTAGTTATCCGGTTCAATACTCTCCAAAGCACTCTCGATCACTGTTAGGAACTTCTGGAAATATGCTTGATCTTGAGCCGACAGATAATCCAAGATTTGACCGAGAAAAAGATTGACATCAGACTTAACTTCCTCTATGGATTTGTATATTTCACTTCCTGGCGTTGGCAACCACTGAATTTGTTCATCCCGGACTTGTATCATGCCCAAGGGCTGACCTTGAGTTTGATATACCATCAGACTATTATCCAAATAGTTCGGTAAAATCCAACCACAAATCGGAGTAGTTGCGGGATGGTCGTTAGTTTGCACCTCTCCTTGACTAGCAGACAACCACCAGAAATTGAGTCGCGCTGCTTGGGCTAGTCTTGGTGGTAAATAAATGGGGTGGGTGCCGCCAGCCGGAGGAGTCATGGCAGCAGTAGTTATCACTTCAACTCCTTCATCTCCATTGACAACATCTTGCACCTGTCCAAAGGTATCTAAAATGCGCAACCGACTAATATCCAATGCACCCGTGCGCCAGGGGTTAAACTCGTTTAATATTAACGGCCCGCGCAACAAGCTACTGGGAACATCCCCTCGGGCTACCGCATCCCGCACCTTCTGATGAAATTCCTGGTTAACTTCTATAGCTAAGGGGTCGTCAACATCTAACTGCATCTCTCGCTTATAAGTCAATAAAGCATCGTTGAACCCTCCCAATTGTTGAGCCATACAGTTGAGAGATTGCAGCATCTCGTAAGCTCGCAAGGCAGTATAAATTGGATCATTAACCTTCTCTTCTTCCGAAGCATGGGTTAGTTTCTCTTCATACCAAATCTTGATCTGTTCCCAATGCTGGCTGAGGAAATCCTCCGACCCATCGTAACCATCGTAGTCTGGCAATAACACCTTGCTCAAGGGCAATAACACCTTGCTCAAGTAGGAGTTAATTTGTTCTTTAAGCAAGATACTAGCAGAGGGGGTAAGGATACAAGCCCCTGCATAAAGTTGAGCATCGTCAACAAAATTATTATCGGCTTCAGGTTGCAATAATAGGTCTGGACTATTCACTGGTAGCTGATAATGGTCTGTGATCAGAGCCGAATCGTATTTGTCTTGACTCGGATCATCGCTGTGTTTCACCGGGAATATTTGCACGCTCCAGTGCAGCATGAAGGGATGCCAAGGTTGTTGACTCCTTTCTTGGAAACCAATTTTCTCCCCCTCTACATTCCCCAGTTCATCCAGTTTTAACTTGAAAGTCTCCAGATATACTTGGATATCTTCTAAGTTAATCGTCTCTGTCAATAACTGACATTCAAGCAAACCATCAGAATGCAGGCGACCATCTTGACCATGGCGAGAGCTAGGAGTTACAGCATCTCCCACCATTAAAACAACAGGATTATTAGCCTCCCAGTAGCGCTCCCCTGGTTCTACTTTGAGGAGGTAGCGTAGTTGAGAGGGATTGTTTTTATCCAAAAGCAACTGTCGCACGGCCCCATTCAAACCGTTGAGCGTTTGAATAATCTCATTTATGGCTTCTGCTAATTGGGCAGCGATGGATTCTGGAGGACTATCACTATTTGCTCCTGTTATTTCACCATTTTCGTTCTTGATGATTTCCAGAGTCCCCGTCTGGGCTATCTCCTGCTGCAAGTCATAGATACTGCACCCATTGTATTTGCCTTTGTGTTTGCCTCTCTCATATTCTTCCAGGTCAATGAAGTCCTTGAGATCTGAGTCATCAGGCAAGCTCCCCTCATTACTAGTATAGATATGGAGAGCCAGCATATATTTGTGCCAATCGGCATAGAGCTGTTCTCGAATCATGCCAATTTTAGCCAGAGCGCGGTCATATTCTAACTGGCGGAGGTTGAGGGTATTAAGTTTTTCGGCAATTTCATCTGGTAGGGTAACTTGTGCTTGAGCTCGAGCATAGCTCGCATCAGCCGACCCAGAATTATTATCCTCCGGCAATACCCGCCAGACAACCCCCACAGACTCTCCAGTAAAGCCCATTGCGTGTCGCGCTTGCTCAAACTTAGGCCCAATATCTAGCTGTTGGGCAGCAAAGCGGACGCTCAATTCCAGAGCTTCCAACTGTTCTTCAATAATTTGGCGATGTTCTTGGTCATCGGATAATTGATGAGCAAGATAAGCTGCTAGAGCTTCTGTGGGGCTATTACCGACAGCGATTTTGGGCTTTTCCAGTTTACTAGCACGCTCTCCTATCAAAGCTCCAGCGTTAAAAGTCAACCGACTGTAGCAGATCATCCCTTCTAGGGAAGTGATATTATCCACTTCCTTAGGTAACTTCCAACCAAACTCCTCTTCGATCGCCGCTAGAAGTGTTTCAGAGTCAGAATGCTCATCAAGGAACTTGCGAAAGTAATCTTTGTCAGGAGTATCATACCAACCAATAACATCGTATTGCAGACCTTCTAGTTGAGTGTCCTGGGTAATTTCGTCGTCATGGAAACCAAAAACACTACGACAGTTAGGATAGAAAGCCGCAAAGGTTGCCTTTTCATTATCCAAGCTAGTGACTTGGGCAAACGGTCCAATTGCCGAGAGAGTCTCAATATAAGTAGCTTCCTCCCTTTGCGGCCATTCCCTCAACTCCAGTTTGCGACCTAGATAGCGAAATGGACGGTAATCACCATCTTCACAAGTCGGGTGATGGAGAATATTAATAGTATCTTCTGGTTCTTCGCCGTCAGGATAGAGATAGTCACTTTCCACCACCCACTGCTTATCTGGTAGCTTTTGAGCTGACAGCTTTCCATCTCGACGCATAATCAACCAGCGATTAGGAACCAGGGGAAAATGAATGTTACCATCATCTTCAGCAATCCCCTGAGTTAAAGCATCAGGCAATGCCCAGTGAAGGTGGATGCCCGCTTTGAGGCTCAAGTTAAGATTTTCAAAAGGCGGAGACAATACGCTGTCGCTGACATAGGGGTATTCACTATTTTTATGAGGATCTTTCGGTCCCATCTTATAGGGCAACTTTGAGTAATCAGTCATCTCTTCGACAACAGATTTTTGTTGATTTAAGTACAGTGCGTCCAGATGAATTGGTACTAGGAGAATATTACTCATAAACTAGGTGGTCACAAAGGAGAAAACTATGAAGACTAGAGTTAAAGTGATCAATTTGAGGCTCTTGGATCACTTTCCTATGTCATCTAGCACAAGTTTCTCCACAAGATTTGAAATCTCAGCAGCAATTCTAATCATTAAATATGCACCCTGAAGCCCTTATATCTGCACAAGGTAATATAACTTCTGTCATAATGCAAGCTATTCACAAACAACTTAACTAAAGTTGCAGTAGCAGCACTCAAGGGGTATAAGCGACAAGCAAAAAAGAACAGTAGGCGCAAAAGACTTCAATCTAAGAATTCAACAGGAAAGCCTCCTGGCGACTGATTCGAGCTTGGGGAAAAAATCCCCCGCATCTTCAAGAAGCGCTTGCAAGTCAGTTGGAGTTGATCAAGAATGCTGAATACTGCCTTCTTCAATCGGCCTCACCAATTAGTGTAAATGCTGCCCAACTAATTGGATTAGGATGTTTTTGCATCGTCGTCAACATGGCATGACGCAGTGCCTGAGCTTGATTTTGATTTTGCTGCATTTGCCGATAAAATTGGGTCATTAACTCAGTAGTAGGGGCATCTGGTACAGCCCACAGGGAAACGAGAACACTAGGAACCCCAGCAGCAATTAAGGAACGAGATAGCCCAATTACTCCATCCCCGGTAATTTCACCCCTGCCCGTATCGCAAGCGCTAAGCACTACTAGCTCTGCATTTAGCTTTAAATCCAAGATTTCCCCAGCCCTTAAGAAGCCATCATCTTCAGGAGAAGGGGCAAAGGCAATTGCACCTGGCACCCCTAAGGAATCGATGTCATCAAGTAAACCGTGGGTAGCTAAATGAATCAGTCTGGCTGAAGGCATCTGCTGTAAAATTTCTGCTTTGGTTGCCTTCTTTCCAATTACAGCTTCGGTGTTCAAAAGTTGAGCGATTTCCTTGGCTTCTGCTTCTGTACCCGGTAGCTGTACTAAATTTCCGGGCATCTGAGGATTGCCTACCACTAGGGCATTTTGGCCCTGTATTGGCTCTCGATACCTTGCTTTGAGGCGTTGCTGCTGTTGACGCGTTAACTCCAATACCTGAATCGCTGGGGCGGTTAGAATAGTGTGTTTTTCAATTAGATATTTTCCTGAGGAGTCTTGCAGTGCTGGGAAGGGTAACAGGAATAGAGATTCTTGGGGAATAAAGATGACATGTTCATCGGGATTGGTAGGCAAAAGCTCGGAAATTGGCTCAATTAGCAATTGATGTAGTTCCTGTCTGGCAGCTTCTGAGCTTCTTTGACGGCGGAAGTTACGACTGTCTGAGACTAACTTTTTTAAGGAAGTATTTTGCTGTGGCAACTGTTTAAGATCAACTTGGCGAAATGCTACTTCACCACTGGGCTGGACTACCCAAATATACAGTTGGGATGGTTTGCCTCGTAGTTTGCCTTGAAGCAGAAACTTTTCAGGAACAATTGAGTATTGAACTAGTGTGGCATTCTGTTCTCGGGCAATGGTTTTAATTTGCTCTATTGTCGGTGGAGCTTGATTGATAGTGGATTTATTAGCAGCTTCTGGAGATAATCGTTTTGAGAGTAACTCTACAAAAGCTCTTGCCCTGCCTCGTTCAGCAATTTCGAGAGCGGCTTGGGTTTTTCCCTGGGCGACAAGGACTTTTTGTAGCAGGGCGTAGGTTTGAATTTGGGTGTCAACTAGTGATACTTTCTGTAGGTCATCTAATCCTGGTCGAAGGGATTCTAACACTTTCAGGGAGTCTCGTAGTTTTTCTTCTGCTTGTTGGAGATTCCCCTTTTGAAATAGAGCATTACCGAGATAGGCTAAAGCGCCCCATTCTCCGCCTCTAACACCAAGTTCCTGTGCCTTTGCCCAACTCTGCTGATGGTAATCAATTGCTGTTGGTATTTGCTCTAGTTTCTCATAAACTAGTCCTAAAGTGCCAAGAACTGCAACTTCAGTACGACGATCGCCTAATTGCCTGGTAATTATCAAACTCTGTTGTGTCAACTCCAGGGCTTGTTTGAGTTCCCCTTGCAAATAGTAGGCAAATCCTAGTTTATTGAGACTGCTGGCTTCACCTTGGCGATCGCTAATTGCCTTTGCTATCTCTAAACTTTGCTGATAGTAGCTAATAGCCTTGGTATTTTCGCCTAAGTTAGTTTGGATTACTCCTAAAGCTCTTAGTATAGTCCCTTCTGTATGGCGATCGCCAATTTTCTGTACTTTATTTAAAGCTTGTTGATAATACTCTAGGGCTTGGTTATAGTCACCTACAACTTCGTAAGCATTTCCCAGATTACCTAGTACTCTGGCTTCTCCCTGACGATCATCAATGTATTGCTTAATTGCTAAAGTACGCTGATGGTATTCAATTGCCTTGACATACTCACCCAAGATTTGGTAAGCATTACCCAGATTACCTAAAGCATTAGATTCCCCTTGGCGATCGCTAATTGCTTGGGCAATGCTTAATTGTTGTTGATAATAGTCAATAGCTTGGGCATAGTCACCTAGGGCGCGATAGGCAATGCCTAGATTTCCCAATGCTGCTCCTTCCCCCTGTCGATCACCAATTTTCCGTGCAATCTTCAGGTGTTGCTGATGGTATTCTATAGCTTGGGGATAGTTATCTAAGAAATGATAGGTAATTCCTAGATTTCCTAGGACTGCTGCCTGTGCTCTTTGACTACCAAGCTCTCGTGCCAGTTTCAAACTTTGTTGATGGTACTTAATTGCTTCAGTATAGTTTCCCAAATTATTGTAAGCTCTACCCAAAGAACCTAAAGCAACTATTTCTCCATAGCGATCATTTAATTCCAGTGCTAGCTTTAGGCTCTGTTGATGGTATTCTATAGCTTTAGGATATTCGGCTAAGGAATGGTAAGATATGCCGAGATTTCTTAGTGCCTGTCTCTGTTGATTGCGATCGCTATTTGTTTGAGCAATAGCCAGAAACTGCTGCCAGTGTTGAGCTGCGATATCGGGCCTAGTGCCATTGGGATTAAATTCTTCATAGGTGAGTACTGGACGAAGATTACGCTTAGTGCTAGAGCTTCCTTGAGAGCGACAGTAACTTTCCAAAGCTGTTATTGAAGTGCTGCTTGGGATTGCTCTCAATTGTTCTAATTCGCCGGAGGAGTTGTCATTAAGTACTGTGACGTTAGCTCCTATTTGGTTGCATTCCCTTAGCGCTAGTTGGGATGTTGCTGTCTCTGTTGGTGATTCCGTTTCTGTCTCTTGAGCAGACTCAGAAGGGTTATTGACTGAGGGATTAGGAGTAGTTTGGTTATTATTATCTGAGCTATTAGCTGAGGGATTAGGAGTAGTTTGGTTATTATTATCTGGGCTATTAGCTGAGGGATTAGGAATAGTTTGGTTATTATTATCTGGGCTATTAGCTGAGGGATTAGGAATAGTTTGGTTATTATTATCTGGGCTATTAGCTGAGGGATTAGGAATAGTGGAACTGGGGGAATCAATTGGCTCTAGTTCAGTAGAGAAGTCAATTAACTCAGACAGGGAATCAAATTGCTCTAGTTCAGTAGAGAAGTCAATTGGCTCAGACGGGGAATCAAATTGCTCTAGTTCAGTAGAGAAGTCAATTGGCTCAGACGGTAAGTCAATTGGCTCAGACGGAGGCTCAGGAGAGAAACGTTCAGAATCAAGACTAATAATCTCAATTTTGCCCTCATTTTCAGTAGTGGGAATTAGAGTAAAATCTCCATTAGTAATTGCCCCAGCTGTACCATTTTTTGTTGCATCTCCGACTATAAAAGGGGTTTCTTCGTTACCACCATGTTTGATAGTAATATCACCACCAGCGCTACCACCAATATTGGAAATACTAGCTTCTGAACCATTAGAAGCGGTGAAGGTGTCAGTAGCTCTGAAAAAGCCTTCTGTTTCAATATCAACTTCGCCACCTATAGCGTTACTTCCTCCCTCAGCATTAATATAGTCAACTTCAATATCACCACCAGCTTTAATCCTAACGCTACCACCATCACCATTTATAGAACTAGAATCAATACTCGCTGTAGTAATCTTGCCAGTAGCATTCAAGTTAATCTCCCCACCATTACCAGTTTCAGAACTAGAACTGATTTTCCCTTCACTACTATCAATATCACCTGGATTAGCAGCTAAATTTTTAACATCCTCAGCACTTCCGGTAAGGAGTGTTGGTAAATCGTTAAGTCGAATAGGTTGATTCTCTCCTTCGGCTGTCTGCAGAGGTTCAATCTCTAAACTCAGTAAACTTCCTGGCTGACTAATGCGCACTAAATTCTCACCAGGAACTGCAGAAATAGTTATATTTACTCCTCGTACAATAATTTCTCCTGTATTGAGGACACTGCCACCAATTAAGGTTAAATTTTGCCCTTCATTAACTTTGAGATTACCTTCATTGATAATTGCTCTCGGTTCAGTTTGTCCAAAGACAAAGGCATTGGGAGTACCGACTAAGCTTTGGTAATCATTGGCACCAAAAGCATTAAACCAATTATCTTCGCCGATACCAATACCAGTAGCAGTAGTAGCAGTAAAAGAACCTGTTAGATCTAGACTGACATTGGAACCAAAAACAATCCCCGCTGGATTCATCAAAAAGAGGTTAACATTACCTCCAGTAATCCGGAGAATACCATTAATCACTGAAGGATCACCACCAACAATTCGACCTAAAATATTTTCAATATCTTGGTTGTTAAGAATAAAATTAGCAATTTGACCTTCTTCAAGACCAAACTGCTCAAAACTATGAAAGAGATTCTCTCCCCCTTGACTTCCCCCTTCAATATCGAATTGGTTGCCGTTGGATTCAACCCTAGTACCAGTACCGTTATTTCCTAATTCAGGTGTAATTTGCGCCTGTACTCTCCGGGATGCAATTGCAGCGAGAACAATTGCGAGTAATAAACAAATTCCTCGTTTGCGTGATTTCATATTTTAAAATTAATTGCCCCATCCGATGCTCTAGCTAAAACTGGTAGAAACCCTGCATTGCTAAGCTCCCCGAAGTTTCGTATGGGAAGATATTTTCTCTGTTTAGAGTTAAATACTAATGAGCAACTGCTCATTATCAAGTATAGAAATTTGTAGCACCAGCACCCAACTTTATCCTATCCCAGTACTGATTGAGTTCCAAAGCTTAGCTTTCAATTGCTGTAACTTGAGAAGAGAGTATAATCTCAAGCTTTGTTAGTCGGTGACTATTGGTTGATAATGGATGCTCAGGGAAAAAAGCAGTTTAAAACTGGAGTTAGATGGTTAATTTGGTCAGGAGCCTTGGCTATACTCAGTGTTGGAGGCTGGCTAGTCTATACCCAGCTTGAGAACCGCTCTGCCAAACCAATAGCAGTGCGCATCATCAAAGTTAAGCGAGACAATGTTGAAACTACAATTAACGAAAGTGGCATGGTGGAATTGCTATCTCAACAGACCCTCACCTCTCCAGAAGAAGGAGCAGTAGAGCAGGTGTTAGTTAGTATAGGCGATCGCGTCGCTGCTGGTAAGTCACTAATCACCCTGCGCAACCCTGAACAACAAACTAGTCTCACTGCCAAGCAACTAGAGATTAACAATCAAGAGCTAACCTTAGAGCGCAACCGTCAGAAACTTGCTGAAGCTCAGGAAAAGTTAGTAGCAGCTCAACAACAACTGCTTAATGACAAGCTGGTGGCAATTCAAAAACAAGAGCTAACTTTAGAGCGTAACCGTCAGAAACTTACTGAAGCCGAAGAAAAACTCGCCTCTGAACAACTCGAACTTGAAGAACTAGAAACTCTTGACGAAAAAGGCTTTATTCCCAAAAATGAGCTGCGTACCCAGCAGGAGAGTGTGCGCTCAGCCCAGTCGGCACTGCGGGATGCTCAGTCAACAGTTGCCACTGATATCCTTGAACTTCAAAACCTCAAACAGCAGCGCCTGGATGCCGAGAGCGAAATCCGAGACAAGGTTTTGGAAGCACAGGCAGCTTTTAAGAATGCTCAATTAGAGCTGCGTACTGCTCAAGGAGAACTCCAGCGTCTAAAATTGGAACTGCAAAAGATCAAGCAGCAACTTCAGAACAATGTCGTAAGTGCGCCAATTAATGGCTCAATTCTGGAGATTATGGTCAAAAATGGAGATGGAGTAAATCGGGGTGCAAAGCTACTAACTCTCGGTGATCCCACTCAAGAGTTAGTTTCCTTGAGGCTTTCTACCCTGAATGCGACTCAGGTTGAAGTAGGTCAAACAGCCCGCATTAGTGTAATTGGTCCTAACTCGCAGATTTATCAAGGACGGGTGCAAAATTTATCTCCCCAAGCAACTAATTCTAACTCCGGAGAGTCCAGTTCTACCTCAGGACAGGCAACAGTAGCAGCAACAGTGCTATTGGATCAACCCACTGGTATCCTAATTCCTGGCAGCCAGGTTAATGTTGAAATTATTTTGGAGCGTAAGCAAGATGTGGTGGCTTTAAGTACAGAAGCAATAGTTCACTCTAGTTCCAAGCCTTTTGTCTGGGTACGCGACGAAGACGGTAATGCCCAGAAAAAGCCTGTTAGTTTAGGCTTAGAGGGATTGACGACTGTGGAGATAACCTCTGGTGTAGAAGCAGGAGAACAAGTCTTACTACCCCCGCCGGAATCGCCCCTAGAGCCAGGGATACCCGTAATTTCTCAAGAGGATCCTCCCGAATAAAGTCCTGCTCCCATTATCAAATGAAGAAGGGAGTAGGGAGTAGGGAGTAGGGAGTAGGGAGTAGAAGATTTGAGCTACTTACTTTAACTAAAGATTGGATAACTTCGCCCCATCTCCCCATCTCCCCCTCTCCCCCTCTCCCCCTCTCCCCATCCCCCCATCCTCCCATCCCCCCTCAAATGAGCCTCTCTCTCCTAAACTTACTATCTCTTACTTGTAGTTCCCTAAGGGCGAATCCCCTCCGCTCTGCCTTGACTTCCCTAGGAGTGTTCATGGGTGTGGCAGCTGTTAGCGCCACGCTTCAGGTGGGCAGCATCAGTAGGGCTATACTTGCAGAGCAACTTTCCCAAAGAGGTGCTCCTAATGTCATGGTTTTCCCAACTTGGCAAGCCGAAGGTCCCCCCACTCAGCTACGCTCAGAAGATTTGGAATATTTGAAAAAGCGACTAACAGGATTAAAAGCCATCAGTGCTTCTGAGTGGGTAGGTTCTGCCAATACTGTCTTTGAGGATCGAGAGGCAAATCCTTTTATGACGGCTGTTTCCCAAGAATTTTTACTCACTTATGGTAAGCAGTTGGTAGCAGGGCGATTTTTCACGCCTGCTGATTTTGAGTCTTATCGCCCTGTGGTAGTGATTGATCAGTTTTTGGCAGATCAGTTATTTCAGGGTACCGAAGCTATCGGAAAGCGCATTTATGCCGATAGTAGACCATATATTATCGTCGGAGTATTGCCAACTGACCAGAGTTGGGGGAGAGAACCTGAAGGACAGTTGTTGATCACAATGTCAGTTTACAGCGCCATGACAGGTAGTCGTGATGTTGGTATTCTGCGGCTACGCCCCCATCATCAACAGGATTTGGAAGATTTGGGACTCCAAGCTGAGCAAATGTTGCAGCAGCGCTTTTCAGGAGCCCGTTTTAGTAGTTGGAACAACATAGAAGATATTCTGACACAGCAGCAAATTCTGCAAATGGCATCGCTAGCACTCTCAGCTGTAGGGGTAATTTCGCTGCTGGTGGGTGGTGTGGGTATTGCTAATATTACAATAGCAGCGGTCATGGAGCGTACTACCGAAATTGGTCTAAGGCGAGCACTTGGGGCAACTCAGGTGGAAATCATGCTGCAATTTATTCTAGAGGCAGCACTTTTGAGCTTACTAGGAGGAACTGTTGCCCTAGTTAGTGTGCATGGATTAACGGTTGTAGTGGCTAATACTTTGGCTTTGCCTTATCAATTTGAATTGAGTACTGCATCCTTTGCCTTGGGTTCAGCACTGCTAGTGGGAGTTGGTGCAGGTTTTCTTCCTGCCATACGAGCTAGCAAGCTAGATCCTGTCAAAGCACTACGCAGCAGTTAATTAAACTGATGTACTTTTAAGTTACATAATCTAACCAAATTCTTAGCCATTTGTAGGGTAATGTGTCTTTGCAAAGATGAAGTTTTAATTGCTAACACAGATGCTAAGTCTTTATCTTAGTAAGGCATCTTTAAAATTGTGATATGTGTGAAATTTCTCTGCTCCCTATTCTCTGTTCACTATTCCCTACTCTCTATTACCTGTTATCTTTAATATAAGCTGTTACGCATTTAAATCATATATTTATTTGATATTAGTTAATGGTTCAAACTCTTATTCCTTCTGCCTTGGAGCCTTCTGCCTCCTGCCTTGCTGTTGTGCATTAAAAATGCACAACAGCTTAAGTCATATTGGGACTATTATTTCGATTGGTTCAATACTCCATAATCTACCAAATCTACTGCTAGTATGCCAAAGCTGCCTGAGCAAAATTCTCAACAGCGGGTGAGCGAAAAAAAGGGTGGGGGAACAAGTAAGCAGACGCCCAGATGCCCAGACGCCCAGACGCGGAGAATTAAAATTCCAACCAAAATTTCGCTCACCCCTCAACAGCCTAACCATTACGAGGAATTTTCAAACCGCCCCATAAACTTCTTAACTCTGAATATAGCAGGAACCTTAGCTGCCACTTTGGGAACAGCATTTCTATTTTTTATTGCTGTTGACTCAAAACCAATTGAGCAACCAGTTGCTCTAACTGAAACTGCTTCGGTAAACTCAATTTTTCAGTCTGCAAATTTTGGAAACTTTGAATTCCCCAAGCAGCAGATTAATCAGCAACTACCGCAGCAAGAAACAGCTATTTTCACCTCAGAAAATAATCAAGAAATAATTCAGGAGTTGGGTGTTCCACCGCAGAAGTTATGGATTTCAACTTTAGGAGTGGAAGCTTACAGTGTTCAGCTTGATGAAATCAATGATTTGGATGATCTTACAGTGGACTTGTTGCCACTAAAAGATTTAGTAGAGTCAAAGTCTCACCAACACTTAGAAAGTCAATCACTTTCTCAGCAGTTGCCAGCACTTGAATTTGACTTTGGAGCCCTATTACCAACTAATTTGACCTTAAATTACAAGGAGCCCAAGCAAGAACAGCCAGTAGCAGAAATAAGACTTCAAACTTCAATTGAGGCAATAGAACTCTCAAAAAAAATAACTGAAACTAGTCTCAAGCAAACTAATGCTGAATCTACACAGAAAAACTCAGGAATTGAACTTAACTTACCTGATGTGATTGTCTTAGCTTTGGAAAATAATAGAGATATAAAAAATGCCTATCTTGAAAGGATAGTACAAAGGCAAGAATTAGCAGTTGCAGAAGATGAATTTGTACCTAATTTTACTCCAGAAGTTTCCGTTTCACTTGAACGTTCTGGATTAGATAGAAATACAACAGGCACTAATGACTTTAGTCTAGGAGCAAATCTTTCTCTCAGGATTCCTACAGGTGGAGAGCTGACTTTTCAGTGGACAGGTAATGCTCAAACCTTGTCAGGCAATGGCTTAAGTATTAATACCAATGATGACACCTTCAATCAGAATCTAGAGCTTAGTTTTAATCAACCGCTTTTAAGAGGAGCAGGAATTAAAGTCAATAGAGCGAATCTTGAAATTGCTCGACTTACTGAACAAGTGAATATCTTGGATTTAAAATCAACCCTAATCGACACGATTACAGATGCTATTGTTGCCTATCGCCGTTTACTTCAAGCTCAAGAAAGACTTAAAATTGAGGAACTTGCCCTTGAGGGGGCTCAGGAACTATTGGAAATTACCCAAGTTTTAATCGATGCCGGTAGACGGGCACCAGTTGATATCGTTCAAAGTGAAACAGCTGTCGCTAATCGCAAAGTGAGTTTGTTAACTGCTCAGAATGATTTTGAGGCGGCAAGGTTAGAGTTAATTAACATTCTCGATATTGAGAGAAATATTGCTATTTTAGCAGCTGAACAACCGACAGCAGAAGCCGTTGATTTAGACTATAATAATTTGCAAGAGTTAGCATTTAAAAATCAACCAGCTTATTTGCAGGCGCAGTTAGAACTAGAGAGAGCTAAACTTGACTTGTTGCAGGCAGAAAATAACCGACTCTGGGACTTGAGTTTAGATACCAGTGTTAGTAATGCCTCTAATGCTACAACTGATCTAAGAGCTGGAGTTGTTTTAAGCCGCGAATTGGGAGATTTAACCCTAGAGCGAGATTTCCAGCGTAGCCGAGTTAATCAACTACAAGCAACAAATAATTTGGAGGAGCAGCGCGAAAGTCTCGAGATTGAGTTGACAGACAGAATTAGAGATGTTAGTTTGAGTTTCTCTCAGGTAGAATTGGCTCGCCGAGCAACAGAGTTATCTGAAAGGCAGCTAGAGATTGAGCAAGAAAGGCAGAGACTAGGAAGGGGTTCTACAATCTTTGAGATTGTCAATCTTCAGAATGATTTAGCACAGGCAAGAAATGCCGAACTCGATGCGATTATTAATTATCTTAATGCTCTGACTAGGTTAGATCAAACTCTTGGGACTACATTAGATACTTGGCAGGTGAAGATTGAGAGGGAGGAGCAAGGGTAAGCTGCTACACATTTGACTTGCATATTTGACATATAGGGGGAGAGACTGAATATAGAATAATAGTCCTGAGCATCAGAATCTGCTGCCTATCAGTAAAGGCAGAAGGCAGAATATTCATCTCCCCATCCCCCCATCCCCCCATCTCCCCATCTCCCCATCTCCCCATCTCCCCATCTCCCCATCTCCCCATCCCCCCCTCTCCCCTGCCTTCATCAAAACCTCTGCCCAATACCAAACTGTAGTTTATTATTACCCTCGTCATTGAAAGCGTAATCTGCTCGCAGGATTCCCAGTGGCGAATTTAAACGCAAACCGGCACCATAACCAAAGCCTATTCCTGGCTTATCCCGCACTACTCCCGGTTCTCCTGGTACTGTATCACCAGAGCCTAAATCAGAGGCAAAATCAGCAAAGACGACAGCACTTAAGGGCTTATAGACAGGGACTCGATACTCTGCTGATGCTGACACAAAAGAGCGACCACTACCAACATCGCCACTGCCATAACCGCGCACAGAATTGATACCACCTAGATTAAAAGCCCGGTAGGGGGGCAAATCGCCAATGGTTGTGCCAGCTTGGAGATTAAATGCTAGTACTTCCGGTTTTTCAGAGCCAAATAACCTTATTGGCTCATACATAGAGTAGTTTGCCTGTAGTCGGTTCATTAAAATACTGCCGCTACCAATTGGTACAGATTGTTCAGTATTAAAGCTGAGCAGGGAACCTTGGGTAGGATTAACAGGATTATCACGCTTGTCCCTTCTTAAGCCAGCGTTAATGGTAACTAAATCGTCAATACCATTGTCACTAAAGGAAAGGGGATTACCAAGCTCATCGAATGGGGTAATCTCACCGTCTCCATCACGGATGCTGGTGCGGGTGTAGTTTAAGCCAACAGAAGCATCCCATTGATTCAAAGGACGCGTCAAGGCAATGCCGCCGCCAAACTTGCCTTCACGGGGTTGGTCCCCATTGGCTAACTCTACATCACCATCAAAAGTTCTTGATAGGGTACGACGGCGAAAAGCGTTGAGATTATAACCAAACTTATCCGGATTGCTGATACGATAGGGGTTAGTGTAATTACCTTCAAACTGCAAGTCCCCTGAACCTACCCTTACATCTAATCCTAACTTCTGATTAAGACCGCTAAAATTTTGGTCTTGATAGCTAAGAGTCCCGAAAATACCACTATCATTGCTATAGCCAGCACCAAGATTAATGCCACGGGACTGTCGCTCACTTAATTCGTAAGTAACATCAACATTTCTAGCATCGCCATTGAGAGAAATATCAACTGTCTCAAATAGCCCCGAACGATACAATTTCTGCAAGTCTTGCCGCGCTATATCTGCTCTAAATACCTCGCCTGGTTGCAGTTTTAACTCACTGGTGATGAAATCTTCCCTGGTGCGCCCCTTGGCTGGCTCACCATCTTGATCTAGAAAGCGGAAATTGATATCTTTAACGATACCCTCAGCAACTTCAATCGCGACCGCACCATCACGCCTTGACTGTACGTCTAACACCTGTGCTAGTACATAGCCATTATCAGCGTACCATTGCTCTAGTTCTTGTAGACTTTGGCGCAGGGTAACAGGACTAACAGGTGTTCCCAATTGAGATTTTAAAAGCTCATTAGCAACCTCTGAAGTAAGAACCTGGTTACCAATAAGTTGTAGCGATTGCACTACTATTGGTTCCACTTCATAGATGACATCCCAGCCATCTTGGTTACTATTACTAGTCACACGGGCATCAGCAAAGAAACCAGTATTTAAAATTGCCTCAACATCAGTTGCCAGTTGGCTTTGACTGGTAGCACTACCAGGGCGAGTGCCAATTGCCCTCAAAACAATTGGTTGTAATTCTTCAGTGATGCCCACTACCTTAACATCCGTGGCAGTAACTACTAAATCTGGAGCCTTGGTATTAGCAGAGACAGCAGCAATTGGGGTTGAAGAAGAAGAGGAAGTGAGCGATCGCAAAGGAGCAGAGGTACTATTTAAATTATCCTTTTCTAATTCCTTATTCCTTTGTTCACCAACTCCAGTTGACTCGACAAACTCTGGCTGGGCAACTGCCACTTCCGGTGGAGCAACTGCCACAACTGAGGGCGCTGCTGGGATAGCTTGAGCTGGAACAACATAGTTTCTCGCTGTCGGTTGTGGTGTTGAGGTATCAATCACAGGAGAAGCTATTGCTTCTTGAGTTAACTCACCGACTGCGAGGGCACTCAAGCTAGAAATGACCAGAGTTTTGTTGAGCATGAAAATAGCCTCGACAGATAGTAATTTCTTAAGTACTTGGCTTGTGTTTAAAGTGACTTTGGGGCTTGTCTGTGGGTTCCACAGGCTGTGCCAAATTTCTATCTGCCACACTCAAAAACAAAAAAAAACGATACCCAAAAGGCTATTATAGCAGTCGCCACAGCTGTTAGGACACTTTCTTGTTCCCTGTTCCCTTTAAATCAAAATAGGATGTCCTAACCGACATGTCCGTTGCTATAAAACAATGGTACAAATAGCCCGACCATAAGTAACAAGTAATTAAGTAATAAGTGACAACAAGGATATTTATTACTTTTTAATTGAAACTTATTACTTAAAAACTATTTGTAGCAAACATTTAGCTAATCGAGATTAGTAGTCGATGAAACATACTAGGAAAGAGTTGCCAGAATATCTTTTTCTGAGAGCAGAACGTATTCTTCATTACCTAGTTTGATGTCAGTACCGGCATACTTGGAATAGAGAACTTTATCCCCGACTTTGACTTCTATAGCTTGGCGTGAACCATCATCATTGAGTTTACCAAGACCAACAGCTGCAATTTCTCCAACCTGAGGCTTTTCTTTTGCCGTATCTGGTAACAGAATCCCGCCTGTGGTTTTATCCTCAGACTTACTCACCTTAACAAAGACACGATCACCAAGGGGTTTAACAGTAGAAACGTTCAGAGATATAGTTGCCATGGGTAATCCTCCTGACTTATCACATTCTGTTTTACCTTACTTAGGGAACTCCAAGAAATAAATTATCCAATTTTCTTGGAAATATTACCTAAAGAATCTTCTCCCCTCTCCCCATCCCCCCCTCTCCTCAATGGGCTATTTTGAGCACTCTCAGCTCCTAAGTGCTAATTTAACTACAGAAATTGGGGATAGGTAACTCCCTTGTCTATTGTCTCTAATTCCTGAGAAACTAGATCCTCAAGGGAAATCCAGATGGTTTGCAGTAGAGAGTCTAATCCCATTTGAGCAACCGCCGAAATTTGAAAAACTGGTATCTTACTTAAGAGATTGAGTTCAATTGCCACAGCCTCGACAATTTCTGAATCAGCAGCATCTATCTTATTAAGAGCAAGGATTTGGGGACGTTGGGCCAAACCTCGCCCATAAGCTTGTAATTCCTGTTGAATAGTATTATAGTTACCTATCGGGTCAGCATCAGTGACATCAATCAAATGCAATAGCAAGCGAGTGCGCTCAATATGGCGCAGAAAGTCATGACCTAAACCCGTACCTAAATGAGCACCAGCAATCAATCCAGGAATATCAGCAAACACCGTGCCATCACCAGTAGGTTTGCGCACTACACCCAAATTGGGGATGAGAGTGGTGAAGGGATAATTTGCTACCTTTGGTCTAGCTGCTGAAACCGCCGAAATTAGAGTAGATTTGCCAGCATTCGGCAAACCAATGATCCCCACTTCTGCCAACAACTTTAACTCCAAGCGCAAGTTGAAATGCTCTCCTGGTAATCCTGGCAAGGCATACTCCGGTGCCCGATTGCGATTACTTAGGAAGTGCTTATTACCCAGCCCCCCCTTACCACCTTTGGCAACAGAAAAAGATTGTCCTAATTGCACTAAATCCTGTAGTATTTCACCAGTATCAGCATCATAGACAACTGTCCCACAGGGAACCTCAATGCAAGTATCTTTACCATTGGCTCCTGTCCGATTATTCGGACCTCCCCTGCGACCATTTTCAGCTTGGAAGCGGTGATTGTATTTAAAATCAAGCAAAGTTTGCAGGTGTTCTACAGCTTCGATGACGACATTGCCTCCACGCCCTCCATTGCCACCAGCAGGACCACCAGCAGGTACATACTTCTCCCGCCGAAAAGCAACGATACCGTCACCGCCTTTACCACCTTCAACTTCAATTTCTGCTTGATCAATAAATTGCATATTTTTTTCAATGCTAGTTTAGCCTTTGCCAATCATGATTTGTTGTTAATTCATAACAAACCATGATTGACTAATCAGCAACCACCAAAGTCTACTTAAAATATTGGGAGACGTCTTCACCTAAGTCATCAGCTAGATAAGATAAAGACCGGAAGCGTAGACCAACTAACTGCTCATAGAGCGGATTAATCTTGCACATAGCTGGAATGTGAACGATTTTACGACCAAACAGCACTACGTCGCGCTCAAAAGGGCATTCAGCAGGAATCATTTTGCAAATGAATCGAGCTACCCTAGGGTCATGAACCTCCATTCCGTCTAACCACTGCCGTACTGGGTTAAGGATGTCTGAAGGCGGTTGCGGAGGCTGTAAGCCCGGAGCTAGCCCACCAACCTGTTGAACTTCTTGTTCAATTACCTGACCTTGACAAAGTGCCTGGCGTAGTGTTTCCAGCGCTTCTACCTTTAGTCCCAGTGCTTCACAGAATTGGTGCAGAACATCTGCTTCCGTGATCGAGTAGATGCCATCGGCTAAAGCAACCATTACGGCAGTTCTTAAGAAATTTTCTGCTGTTTTAGCATCTTTACCCAAAGCTGCTGCCAGTTCTTCGGGAGAGATTGGCTGATCAAGGGACTGCAAATCTTGGGAAGGAGATAGCTCCTGTTGGGTTAACTGTGTAAGTATCTCTTGCTCTTCGGGATCGAAGTGACCATCTGCCCAGGCAACGGTGAATAAACCGCGTAGCCAAGCTGAAATTTGTGATTCTGTGTAAGTAGGGGGAATTACCTTAGTCATAACTACATAAATCAAGTCTACGGACGCTATGGTATGAGTTAATCCTGGCTAAGTCTCTGCTAGCTGTAAATTAAGAGACTAAACAACTCTTAAGCATCTATTATTTTTCGACCATAGCCAAGTTTTATCTGTTCCTAACTCTAATTGTAACTAGTGCCGCATAGTGTAAATAACTGATAAGTTAAACTTTACCCTATCTCCCCTGCTGCCCCTGCTGCCCCTACTAACCTTGCTTTCTACCCTTAGTGTACTGAGTTTGTGACCTGGCGATCGCAGCAACCCCATATACTTTTATTCCTTGCCTGACTAAGGTTTGGGCAGCTGAGCGCACTGTGGCACCAGTAGTATAAATATCATCAATGAACAACACAGGAGAAGCTGGGGGATATTTGGAAAAGTTTTTACTAATCACAAAGGCATCAGCAAGGTTTTGCTCTCGCTGTACCTTAGATAGACTAAACTGAGCTTGGGTAGCGCGGACTCTCTCTAAAGCTAATGGTTGCTGTTTGTAACCAGTAAACTGACAAAAACTTTGGGCAATTAATTGAGCTTGATTATAACCCCTCTGCCTTAGCTTGGCTGAATGCATAGGGATCGGAACCACTATTAGTTTCTTGACGTTTTTAGCAGCAGCAGATTTAAGCCAAGCTTCACCTAAGTAATAACCCAATGGTTGCGCCAGCTGGGGCTGATTTTCGTATTTTAGGGCAGTAATCGCTCGTTTTAACAGACCACTGTAACTACCCCAGGCGAACACCAATGGTTTTACACAGCATATTTTATCGTTTTTGTCAAGTTGACAATGCTGCAACTGCCTGTGGCAATAGGGGCACAGTTGGAGTTGGGCAGGGCGATCGCAAAGGGTACACTTAGATTTAAGAAACAGAGATAGTAGGTTTTGTGCGAGGTTCCCGATTCCCCTTGCCATAGTTTTCGGCGTTGGAAGTAATTTGACTATTCCTTGATAGCAAACTTCCAAAGCTTATGTCCATGTAAGGGCGCACTGCCGTGCGCCCTTACCTTCACTGCTAGTCTAAGGACGCACATCGGTGCGCCCCTACATTCAGTGTCGGCTAGATGTCACACTAGTTATTGTGGCTACGTTCTTCTATTTCTAGTTTCCGACAAGGAATTTCCTCCTCATCGAGTTCTTGGTTCAATTCACTTTCGGGATCACGACAAAGCTCAAGTGTAGATTCAGATGGGGATTTTTGAAGGAGTTCTTCTGGATCAGAAAGGAGTGTTGCTGGATCAGATTCTTCTGTCTGGAGAATCTGAACTTCTCTTTCCAATTCATCCCATCCTCGTTCAAAAAAGTCTTGAGAACTGTTTCGGCTTTGAGCAGCTACTGGCACACCTAAGCATAGGGTCAGCAGTACAGTGAGTGCAGCTACTGTATATTTCATGGCTTTAACCCACTACTATATACTTTTATTTTAAGCTATCAACTAATCCAACTGACTCCGTTCATTGTTCATTGTTCATTTTACCGGGGGAGAATATCACCAACCAACTAACATGGTCAATCCTATCCAAACGCCCCATAGTGAATATCACTGGGATGGCAGTAGTGATCGTTTCTTTGAAGGCTGGTACTATCGCGTTACCTTACCAGAGTGTTCTCAAACCTTTGGTTTCATGTATTCTATGGATGATCCCATAGGTGGCAAGCCCCATAGTGGCGGTGCAGCTCAAATTCTTGGTCCTGATGATAGCTATCTCTGGCGCACTTTCCCGCAGGTGGATAGGTTTTGGGCATCAAAGAACTCATTAGCCCTGGGACATTGGGGCAAAACTGACTTGACAATTACTCCTCAATACCTACATCCAGCTAAGTTTGACAATAGTATCCAAGAAGGTTATCAAGCCACAGCCAACTGGCATCAAGGCATTATTCGCGATCCCGCCAGCGATCGCTACTGTCGCTGGCAGTATACAATCAAACCTATCTATGGCTGGGCTGATACTGGTACCCCTCAACAATCAACAGCTGGCTGGCTCTCCTATTTACCAATATTTGAACCAGGATGGCAAATTTTGATGGCACATGGTCTGGCAAGTGGCTCAATTGATTGGAATGGTAAACTTTACACCTTCACAGATGCCCCAGCCTACAGTGAAAAAAATTGGGGCCGTGCTTTCCCAAAAAAGTGGTTTTGGCTCAATTGCAACAGCTTCGAGAAGGAACCAGATTTGGCTCTGACTGCTGGTGGCGGTAGGCGGGGAGTACTGTGGTGGGAAGAGTCTGCTGCTCTGATTGGTATCCACTATCGGGGCAAATTCTATGAATTCGTACCCTGGAACTCAAAAGTAAGTTGGCAGATTCAGCCCTGGGGATGCTGGCAAATGCAAGCTGTTAACAATGAATATGAAGTTGAATTGACTGGGACTACCGAGCAACCAGGAACTCCTCTACGCGCTCCCACTCAAGAGGGTTTAATCTTTGTGTGCCGCGATACTATGCAAGGGCACCTGGGTTTAGAATTGCGATCGCGAGTAGGGGGCAAATCTCAAATTATCCTCAAAGCAAACAGTTACCTTTGTGGGTTAGAAATAGGTGGCACTTCCTGGTCCCAACCTTGGCTTGAAAGCGCCAAGTTACCTTGGGTTAGACTAACTTAACTTTCCCTTATGCGGGTGAGCGAAATTTTGGTTGGAATTTTAATTCTCCGCGTCTGGAGCGTCTGCTTACTTGTTCCCCCACCCTTTTTTTCGCTCACCCCCCTTACGCCTGAAGCAAGCAAATCGGAAGTTTTTGTGCTAAGATCACACAATAGGCGTTTAAAATGCCAATATTTCACTACTAGACTGGGGCTGTGGCTCAGCTGGATAGAGCAAGCGCCTCCTGAACAATCGGGCACAGCAAGGGAAACTTTGCGTGTGAATGTGGTCAAATTCAAGGAAGCCTAAGTCTGACAATAGATAGGGTAATCTTGAGCCAAGCTCTACTATTAAACTTTATGAACTAAAGTTGAATGTTGGTAGAGAAGGTGCAGAGACTGGTTTAGGGAGTAAGAAAAGATGGACTACAATGTCTCATCAAAAGTAGAGCAACGAGGTATTTTGGTTGGCATGCTCTTAGGTGCAGCGGCAAAAAGTAATATAAACTTCTTGATCCAGCACTCAGGCAGGCAGGAGGAGTACATCTTATTCAAGAAAGAACTTCTCGAACAAATAACCAGAAAACCAGTAAGTGTAGGGCGCTGGCAAACCAAAAAGGGCTATGACCTTCTGCGCATAGAACCTAAGTTAGTTCCCCTAACAAGGATATTGGTTAAGAAACTATATAAGGCAGGAATTAAAACAATCACCAGAAAGTTCCTGAACCTCTTAACCCCCCAGGGAATAGCTATCTGGTTTATGGATGATGGTTCCAAGTCCTTTAAGAAAAGAGACGGCAAAGTGCATGCTCTCAATCTCTGCTTCAATACTAATATCCCCAAACCAGAGAATGAAATCGTAGTTGCTTATTTTCAGCAAGTGTGGGGATTTAAGTGGGGGCTGAGCAAAGCCAAAGATTCTTACCGTCTGCGCATGGGGACTAAAGAGGGGAGAAGGTTTCTAACTTTTATTAGTCCTTATATACACGAAAGTATGCTCTACAAAGTACAAACCTCCTTAAGCACAAAGGCCGCCACCTAAAGTCCCTTGCGACTAGGGTGAAGGAATAGTCCAGAGAGTGGGGAAACCCACACGAATCTGAAGCGCTAGGTCGCCGGTTCGAATCCGGCCAGTCCCGTTTGATAAAATTGTTGGTTGTTCATAGCTCGTGGTTAATTGGGTTGGTATTCGTCAGTTGTGAAATACTTTCCCGATTAACCATGAACAATCAAGGATACACAAAAGTTGTTTTTCCCTCCTTTAGATTGATGAAATAGAGAAACCTAACTGGTTAAATAACGCCATTACAAAAGTGTAGGACACCTATAACCACAACTATACCTCTGTTCATGCTTTTTAGGATTTCTTCCCACAAGCGGCGATATTTATTTGCTAAACCTCGGCGATCAAAAACTAGATTGCGCTTCTGGCTAATGCTGATCCTAGCTGTTATCTCGATCTACGGCTACAAGCAAATTAAAAGCTATTTTTTGCAACCAGAAGCAATTTTTGTATTGGGAGGAGATGAGAATCGAGAATGGTTTGCAGCTAAGTTAGCACAGCAGCAACCAGAACTAGATATTTGGGTATCTTCAGGTAGCTCAGAATGGTACACTGAAAAGATTTTTTCCAAAGCTGGGATCGACAGAAGCCGCTTACACCTAGACCGCCGCGCTTTAGATACAGTAACTAACTTTACCACTCTGGTCGATGAGTTGCAAGCTCAGGGAATTGACAGCGTTTATTTGATTACTTCTGACTATCATATGCGTCGGGCTCGAATTGTTGGCGAAATTGTCTTTGGTAGCAGGGGCATTGCACTTAAGCCGATGGCTGTTGCTTCAGAACATGAACCTGAACCAATTGAAAAATCAATTAGAGATGCTGCTAGAGCAATCCTGTGGTTGACAACGGGGTACACTGGTGCAAACCTTGGTCAGAAATCAACCAGAAAGGTATTAGGTATCAAGATCAAGTAGCTTAAAAACATTGCTGTAATACTGCCAGAGGCTTCCTTGTTTTTCAGTGTTGTTATTCCCACTTACAATCGCCTACCGATTCTTCAAAAATGCCTCAGAGCCTTAGAAAACCAGCAACTTAGTGTTGATAGTGTTATCAGCGGCTATGAAGTTGTGGTGGTTGATGATGGTTCAAGGGATGGTACTTTAGAGTGGCTAGAACTATACAGCCAAGAGTTTTCTCTGCTGCGATCGCTTTCTCAAGTTCACCAAGGACCAGCGACAGCCCGGAATTTGGGAGTACAGGAGGCTAAGGGTGACACAATTATCTTTATTGATAGTGATTTAGTGGTCACTAGGCATTTTCTCCAGGCTCATGCTAATGCCTTGGTACGGGGAAAGCAGAAGTTGAAAAGTGACCGCTTATTTACCTACGGCTGGGTAATTAACACCTGTAACTTTGCTCAACCCACTAGCGAACCCTACAAGCTGACAGACTTCTCAGCTGCTTATTTTGCCACAGGAAATGTAGCGATCCCTCGCCAATGGTTAGAGATTGCTGGGCTCTTTGATACTAGATTTCAACTGTATGGTTGGGAAGACTTAGAACTTGGGGTTAGACTTAAACAACTAGGCTTAAAACTGCTCAAATGTCCCGAAGCAGTTGGCTACCATTGGCATCCACCTTTCTCCCTAGAGCAAATTCCTGGCATGATTGACAGGGAAATTCAACGAGGGCGCATGGGCGTTTTATTTTATCAAAAGCATCCTACCTGGGAAGTGCGGATGATGATTCAGATGAGCTGGTTGCACCGCCTGCTTTGGGGGGTGCTTTCGATGGGTGGATGGCTCAATGAACGTACTATGGCTCCCTGTTTACAATGGCTGATTAATCGCGGTAAGTCACAATTAGCCTTGGAAATCTCCCGAATTTTCCTTAATTGGTACAATGTCCAGAGTGTATATGCTGCCTACGCTGAGGCGAATCTGAACATCAGACAGAAAGCAGGAGAACCAAAGCCGAAAGGATGAGAATTTTCTTGATTATCCGGATGGTCATCGCTTCGATAAGAAGAGAGAAGTGGTAGATGCACCCTGGTTAATTACCCCCAGCGATCGCTGTTTGGGGTTTTTTTTTTGGAGTTTTGTCATTAATTAGGGTTTCCTGAATAAGTCTCTGGTAAAGAGAGGGAACAGGGAACAGGGAACAGGGAACAGTTAAGTAATAAGTAACAACAAGAACATTTATTGCTTATTACTTGTTGATTTCATTATCGAAATTAATTTGGGTTAAATACCCCACCGTCTATACGGTGCATAAAATTGGTTGGGGTCAAATCCCCATCCAATTTGTCCCCGCGTCCCCGTGTCACCGTGTCCCCGCGTCTTTAATTCTCAGCGTCCCCGCGTCGGCGAGATTGAGAGGAGTCAACTCTACTTTGGCAATAAGTCTATTAAATACCCACTGACTCACTTATCAATTGCTCTCACGGTATATCCTATTCCCTCTTACTTATTACTTATTACTTATTACCTATTACCTAACTACCCCTCGACTTGATTCCGAATCAATAGGCTTAATTAAGTAGAGCCGCAACAAATTCCAGAAAATCGACCATTGCCAAGGCAGTTTCTGGAAAAATTTGATAAACTTGGGCGAATTATTATTCTCAATCTCTGTTAATTTTAGATTGCAATCAGAACAGTGATAGATGCGGGGGAAAAATTCGGGATGTTCTACATCCAAGATGGCAGGAAACGCCCGCGCCGAGGTTTTGTTCGTCTGGCGGATGATTTCCATATCGTATTCTGTGGGATCTAATCCAATGGAATGGTAAAAACCTGCCCGTTCATGTACAGTTAGTGAATGGGTAGCAAATACCGATAGCAGGAAGAAACGAGACCACAGTCTAGATTTCCAGTTATTCCACAGTGGTGGCTGCGATCGCAACAAAGCATTAAAAATATCCCCATGGCGGTTTTCGTCCTGACACCAGCTCTCAAAGAAGCGAAACAGGGGATAAAACTTATGTTCTGGATGTTTTTCTAGGTGACGGTAGATAGTGATGTAGCGCCAGTAGCCAATTTTCTCTGACAGATAAACGGCATAAATGATCCACTCTGGCTTAAAGAAAGTATAAGTTCTGTTTTTGGTAAGATAGCTCAAATCTAAAGAAATCTTAAAATCACTCATTGCCTTATTGAGAAATCCGGCATGACGTGCTTCGTCTCGGGCCATGAGATTAAAGATTTCAGCCAAGATGGGATTATCATCCTTAAGTTGGCGAGATAGCTCTTTGAACAAGAGAAAACCTGAAAATTCCGAGGTGCAGGAGCGCTCTAGAAAGTCAATGAAACAGCGGCGAGTATCTTCATCAATGTGTTCCCAAGACTGTTTAAATTCTTGATCCCGAACAAAATGATGGCGGTTATAATCAGCTCGCATTTCTTCGAGCATCGCCAGGAGCTCTTTTTCCTGGGCTGAAATATCCATCTTCGACATCGCCTCAAAGTCTGTGACGTAAAACCGAGGCGTGAGTAGAGTTTCCTCTGTAGGAGCCTTGATACCGGGCTTGAGTTCTTCTACGGCTGGTTTTGTGGCAACATTAACCATAGTTTTTATCTTTATCGCTAAATAGTCATTATTAGTTAAAACGATTTACGCGATTTAAGCTAGAGTCTAGAGCCAAAATTGTTACATAGCTTAAAAGTTGTTAGATAATAAATAGTCATATTTCTTTTAAAATAAATACTTCTTTATTAAAAATCACTAAGTGCTGGCACATTTATATTTAATCGCTATAGAGTAATTGAAGTGTCAAAACTTAAGGGGCATAAAGGCATAAATATGAGTAATGTGACAAGTGAGCTTCAGGGAGAGACTCAAAACTCTGATACTGCCACAGAAAACAAAACTTTGAACTCTTCTGCCACAATCCCTGCCGGGAGTCTTCCCCCCACCGATTCCCGTCAGCGTGCGAAGCAATTTGTGCAACAGCTGCAGGATGAAATCTGCCAAGGTTTAGAAAAACTTGACGGTAAAGCTAAATTTCTGGAAGATAAATGGGAGCGCCCAGGGGGTGGTGGCGGGCGCTCCCGTGTCATCCGAGAAGGCGGTGTTTTTGAACAGGGAGGCGTCAACTTTTCCGAGGTTTGGGGAGACTCACTTCCCCCAGCTATCCTCGCCCAGCGCCCGGAGGCAGCAGGGCATGGCTTCTTTGCCACAGGCACCTCGATGGTGCTCCATCCTCGCAATCCTTACGTCCCAACAGTACACCTAAACTACCGCTACTTTGAAGCAGGACCAATTTGGTGGTTTGGCGGTGGAGCAGATTTAACCCCTTACTACCCATTTGCTGAAGACGCAGTTCACTTTCACAAAATCCATAAGCAAGCCTGTGATGCCCACCACCCAGAATACTACCCCACCTTTAAACGGTGGTGTGACGAGTATTTTTACTTGAAGCACCGCCGGGAAGCACGGGGTATCGGGGGTATCTTTTTTGACTACCAAGATAATCGCGGTAAATTATACGCTGGTCCTCACCCAAATGGCCCTGCAGCTATCCATAGCAATCAGGTTGGTGATATCTCTCGCAGTTGGGAAGATTTATTTGCCTTTGTCACTAGCTGCGGCGATGCTTTTCTCAAAGCTTATCTACCAATTGCCCAGCGTCGAAAAGAGATGGAGTATGGAGAACAACAGCGGAATTTCCAACTCTACCGCAGAGGGCGCTATGTAGAATTTAATCTAGTTTACGACCGAGGTACTGTTTTTGGTCTGCAGACAGACGGGAGGGCTGAATCAATCCTAATGTCCCTACCACCTTTAGTACGTTGGGAGTACTGCTATCAACCAGAAGCAGGCACACCAGAAGCACAGCTAAATGAGACATTTCTCAAGCCCCAGGATTGGGTAAATTATTCCGTTGGCAACGGTTGAATCAAAGCTCAATCAAACCGTCGGTGCGCCCCTACATGTTTTTCTGGTGATGGGCGCACCATGTTAGGATGAATCTTGATATCCTCATCCTCCCTGTAAGGACGGGGCTTGAAACCAATTTTTTGGCTCAAGCCGAGAAAATATATTTTCCTATGGATTCCGAGAAGAAACTCCTTAGCATTTCTGTACCAGATTCACTCTACCAAGCTTTAAAAAACTACCAACAGCAACAGCAGTTAGAAGAACCAGCCTCCGCTGTAATCGAAATCTTAGCTCAATTCTTCCAGCTAGGTGAGGAAACGAAACCTGATGCTACCGAAGCAGCACCATCCTATGCCACAACAGAGCAATTAGAGGCACTTAGGAGTCAAGTCGCCAACCTTAGTAAACAAGTAAACGCCCTCAGGTTGGTTCTTGCTAGTCATACTTCAACCACACCTCAAACAGTGTCTGCCGTAGCAGCCTCTTCAGCCACCCAGACAACTAATTCAGTGCCACAAACAACCTTAGCGGCAGCGATATCTAGTGTTTACGAAACAGAAGAAGACGAACCAGACGAAATTCTTCATGATTTTCTCTAGTTAAGAGTGTTCATGGTTCATGGCTCATGGCTTATTGGCTGTTGTGCATCTAAAGTTGATCAAAATCATCTCCCTATCTCCCCCTCTCCCTCTCTCCCCATCTCCCCCTCTCCCCATCTCCTCCCCTACTCAACCTTTGGTAAGTGGTAACTAGGGCCTTGGCATCTCCCACATTGCCAGGGAATAACACCACTGGTAAGTTGGGAAACTGGGGATGATCATTTGATGTACGCACCACTGAACATCCAGGAATAATTTGACCTAATAGCCTCGCTGCCCTTAAGGAGAGTCCAGTACTCAAGACATCGTTGGAGGTAATTCCTCCCTTACTAATTAAAAATCCGATATCAGCTGGTAATCCCCGCACAATATCCATTAATAAAGCCGAAACAGCAGCCCCAAACTCCAGCCGCTGTTGCACATCTTCAAATACGAGTTCCTCCCGACTGGTATAAACCACCGGAGTCTTACCAGCAGTGTGAATATTTCGGACAGTTTCCAGAATTCTCGCCAAAAGTTCTGCCCGTTGGGCTTTTGACTCATCTAGTAAATCAGCCACTTCTACCTCAACACCAACAATACCAGACTCTGGTAAAAGCTGTTCTAGCTGTTGTGTCGTCTTTTTAACATGAGAACCGACAATTACTGCTCCTGGCTTCCCCTCACGCACGTATTGAGCCATATCTTCGGCAGCAACTGGTTGAATTCCCAGATTGGCAAGGGAAGTTAAGATACTAGCGGCAGAGCGAAATAAAAAGCGTTTACCCTGGGCAGCAGCGGCGAGGATATCAGCGGCAAACTTATCCAAATCTGCTTGCGTTTCTCCATCGACAACGCCACACTGGTTACCACTTAGTTTTTGAAGACGTTCTAAACTCCCTTGACGAATATCTTCTAAGAGAAATCGCTCTACTTGCTCGGCTTTGATACGACTTTTAGTTTTCTCTTCAACATAATCTGGTAAATAGCTATAGTGATAGCCAAAGACAGAGTCACGGGCAAACTCGGTTTGATGCACTGGTGTGGGTATATCTTCAATAATTAAGTAATGCACACTCTGGCGGGTGACTCTCCCCCCTTCAAAGAAAGCGGGGACTAAGAAATGGGCATCAAAAGGTCCAACTTCCTGGGCAATTACGTCTGTTTCTACTGGGTAATGTCCTCGCAGGGTAGAATCAGAGCGACTAACAACCAGAAAATCCTCGATTCCTTCAACTTCAATGGCACTTTTGAGGTTGTGGCAGACTTCTCTTGTCACTGCTGCTGCTTGTTCTGGCGTGAGCGCTCTAGTATTAGTCAAAATGAAAAAGATTGGTGAGTCATCGGCAAGTCCTAGCCGCAGTGTTTCTAGATCCCAGCGCGTCAGCAGTAAACAGCTGTGGACTGTCTGGGAACCTGTGGGGTCATCATCCAGAACAATAATTTTTGGTTTGGTCGTCATCTTCAAACCTGCAAGTATGGTCACACCAAGGAATTTGATATTTATTGTTTCACAAAATCAACCATAAACCATGTTTGCACAGCATGGGGGTAGCGGGTACCATGAATTATGAACCATAAATTATCAAATAAGAGCTAATGGCTTGCCATATCGTTCTCTATATACACTCTCACAAACTCCAGATTCTTGATACTGCTGTAAGTCTTTGATTATCTTGTTAGCTAATCTCTCAGCTAATTTAACAGGCACGGCATTACCGACCATTTTATAACCGTCAGCTATCTTACTATACTTGAAAATAAAATCATCTGGGAATGTTTGAATTCTGGCAGATTCCCTTACCGATAATCGGCGATAGGGTTTAGGTGAATCAGGATCGAATTTCCATTTATCTTTCTCAATGAAAATCATTCTATTAGCTTGAGGATGTAGGGGA
>JAAHGS010000064.1 GCA_010692645.1 Symploca sp. SIO2E9 | reverse complement strand
ACAAGAGTTTTGAGCCTTTTTTGACCCTTTCAAGTGCTTTGTTATAGCATCCAATGGCTCAAAATCTTTATCCCCCCATCCCCCCCTCCCCCCATCCCCCCATCTCCCCCTCTCCCCATCCACCCATCCCCCCCTCTCCCCCTTCAAGACCAAATTCTGTGGCAGAATTAACATAAACTTAGAGCAACTAGTCCCTCTCTTGCAGAAAACCCATGCTTTCAAATCTAGAGGAGGTCATCGGTGGTCACTATCGCATAGTCCGTTTCTTGGGAAGCGGAGGGTTCGGTCAGACATATCTAGCTCGAGATCATCGTAGACATGATTGCTATTGTGTTATCAAACTCCTTCAACCTCAATCTTGCCATCCAGGTGTCTTGGAGAGAGCTCGCGAGTTATTTGAGCAGGAAGCTAAAATTCTCCATCAGCTAGGGGATCAACATCCTCAAATCCCCCAAATGTTGGCTTACTTTGAGGAAAATCAACAATTCTATTTAGTTCAGGAGTACATTGAAGGTCATCCTCTGAGTGAAGAATTCACCTGCCATAACTCAGGTGAGGTACTCAAAGTTACTTTCAATCAACAACAGGTAATTAAACTACTACGCCAAATCCTCGAAATTCTAGAGTTTGTCCATAACCAAGGTATCATTCACCGCGATATTAAGCCCTCCAACCTGATGCGGCGCAACTCAGACGGCAAGATTGTTCTAATTGATTTTGGAGCAGTTAGACAAATCGGCAGCTTGGATGTTAACTCTTCAGGACAGATAAGTTCAACCCTGGCTATTGGCTGCAACGGTTATATGCCTGTCGAACAAATGGAAGGCTGCCCAAAATTGAACAGTGATATCTATGCGGTGGGAATGGTTGCCATCCAAGCACTCACTGGTTTACATCCTCAAAATCTCCCTATCGATCCACAGACTCTTGAAAAAGTCTGGCGCTATTCGATACCAGATAGATCGATGCCAGAGGTTAGCGAGGAGCTAGCAGAACTTTTACATAGAATGGTGCGCCGCAATTTCCAGGAGCGCTACCAGTCAGTAGCTGAAGTATTGCAGGCATTAACAGATTTATCCTCAACTCCGCTATCGCCACCATCATCACCACCGTCACCCCCAGAGCAGGACAAACCATGGTTGGGATTAGCAGTAGCTACATTAACTGGTATTGCCATTGGTACAGTAGCTACATTAACTGGCATTGCCATTGGCATTGTTGATGATCAGACTCTCAGAAAAATCCTAGGGATTCTACCACCTCAGACTTGTGAAACTGTAGAGAACCTTAAAATGCCAGAACGATTTAGTTGTGGGCAAAAGATTCTAATTACGGCAGATATGACGCCCGAAAAGCAAGCAGGTGTGCAAGCCTTTGCTACAGGTGACTGGACAACTGCGATGAACAAATTTAGCAGATCTCTTAGTAAGCAGCGTGACGATCCTGAAACACTAATTTATCTAAATAATGCCAAGGCTGCTAGAACAGGAAATACGCTCTTGATCGCTGTGAGTGTTCCTATTGGCGGTAATTTGAATATTGCCAAAGAGATGCTGCGCGGGGTTGCTCAGGCTCAAAATGAGGTAAATCTTAGTGGCGGTATCAATGATGCACTGCTGCAGGTGGTGATTGTTAATGATGATAACGACAGCAAAATTGCCAAGCAGGTTGCAGCCCAATTAGTTAAAGACCCCTCAATCTTGGCGGTTGTAGGTCATAATGCCAGTGAAGTTTCTATTGCTGTGGCTAAAGTGTATCAGCAGGGCAAATTGGTAATGATCTCTCCTACTAGTAATGCTGTAGAGTTACCTATAATTGGCAACTATATCTTCCGTACTATTGCTTCCAACCAAATAGGGGCCCAGAGCCTTTCTGATTACGCTATCCGTACTGCAGGTAAAACTAAATTTGCTATCTGTTTTGACAGTACATCGGCTTACAGCACATCCATCAAGCAAGAGTTCAGCAAAGCTGTAGAAACCGATGGAGGCAAACTTAAGGAGATTAAGTGTGATTTTGCTCAACCAAACTTTAATCCTAGTTCGTTGATCTCTAAGGCAATTGCTGATGGAGTAAATGGTCTAGCGCTTTTTCCTTCAGTAGCAACGCTCTATAAGGCCATTGACGTAGCCCAAGTTAATCAAAGGCGCATAGATTTATTTGGCGGCGATAGTATGCATAACATTGATACTCTCAAACTGGGACAGGCAGATGTCAATAACATGGTACTAGCTGCAGTCTGGCATCCGGAAGCAACACCAAAAAATCCTTTTCTTGAGAAAACTCGTCAACTGTGGGGTGCTTCTGTAGGTTGGCGCACTGCTACTTCCTATGATGCAGTTAAGGCAATTGTTGCTGGATTAGAACAGAGTTCCACCCGTGAGGAGCTGCAAAAGACGCTATCTGATCCCAACTTTCAGGTACAAGGCGCAACTGGAAAGTTGCAGTTTTTAGCATCAGATGATCACCAGCTTAGTAATGAGGTTAGTATTCTCCTCAAAGTGCAATCAGATTCTGATTCTTCAACAGGTACAGGATATAAATTCATTCCCATCAAGCCAGACTATCAGCCAACTTTTTAGGCAGATATGAGCCGCAATTATAGCAATCGCCAAGGCGGTTAAGACTTTAAAAAAGTCCCAAACTCAGATAGAACTTGGCTTTTCCTCCAGCATCGGGCGGGTGAACGAAATTTTGCGTGGGACTTAAATTCTCCGCGTCTGGAGCGTCTGGAGCCTCTCCGCGTCTGCTTACTTATTTCCCCACTCTTTTTTTCGCTCACCCGCATCGGTCCCTGGAGTCTCCTGCCTCCTGCTATAGCACAGCGCCAGCGTAGTGTTTCTGGGATTTACAAAACAAAATATTGAACCCTCATGCCAAGAAAATATTCGATCCTTAGTAACAAAAATAACTGTTTAAGCTGTGCTTAGAGCTTCCAGCTACTAATTAAACTAAACCACCACAAAATTCACCAACTTTCCAGGTACCACAATCACCTTCTTAATTTCCTTGCCCTCAATATGGCGCTTGGCAACTTCAGATTCCCTGGCATACTGTTCCAAGGCTTGCCTATCTGCTTGCGCTGGGACTTGAATTGTACCGCGAGTTTTACCCTTAATTTGAATCACTAGGGTAATTTCATCAGCAATCAAAGCAGCAGGGTCAAATTGTGGCCAACTTTGCATGTGTACCGACTCAAAATAACCGATCGCATGCCATAATTCCTCAGCAATGTGAGGTGCAAAAGGAGCCAGCACTTTGATTAATGTCTCAATCCCTTCGGCATAAACTGGCGAATCTTTACAACTAGCATCAGCCAGGGCATTACTAAGTTTCATCAATTCTGAAACAGCAGTATTAAACTGATACTCACCTTCTAAATCTTCACTGACTTCTTTAATCGCTTTATGGATTGCCCTACGCAAGTCTTTTTCTGTTTTCGTCAATTGCTGGGGTATTGCCGCCGAATAATCAGGAGTCTCAACAATAAACTCAACTGCTAGACGCCAAACACGGTTGAGGAAGCGGAATTGTCCTTCAACATCAGCATCATCCCACTCTAAGTCTTTCTCCGGGGGGGCTTTGAATAAAATATTCATTCTTGCCGTATCTGCCCCGTACTTGGAAATCACCTCTTCTGGAGGGATGCCGTTGTACTTGGACTTAGACATTTTCTCATAGAAGACTTGCAGAGGTTCGCCAGTTTCTGGATCCTTCGGATCCTCTGAATCTACTTCTGCTGGAGGAATATACTTGCCAGTAACAGGATTTTTATAGGCGGTATTCTGTACCATACCTTGAGTCAGCAGGCGTCGGAAGGGTTCATCAAAGTTTAGTAAACCGCAATCGCGTAGTACTTTAGTAAAGAATCGCGAATAAAGCAGATGCAGAATCGCGTGTTCAATACCTCCCACATATTGGTCTACTGGCATCCAGTCATTAGTCTTGTCTGGATCAAAAGCCTGTTGCTCATTCTTGGCGTCGGGATAGCGCAGAAAATACCAGGAGGAATCAATAAAAGTATCCATGGTGTCAGTTTCCCGCTTGGCTGGAGTACCACAACTAGGGCAAGGAACATTCACCCAACTCTCTAATTGTGCCAAAGGAGATAAGCCACGCCCTGTAAATTCTATATCTTCAGGCAACTGCACTGGCAAATCTTGATCCGGCACTGGCACCGTACCACAGTTAGGGCAGTGAATTACTGGTATGGGAGCACCCCAATAGCGCTGGCGCGAGATTAGCCAATCCCTGAGGCGATACTGCACTCTGGCTTTGCCCCATCCCTGCTTTTCTGCATACTCAATAATTGCCGATTTTGCCTCTACGGAATCTATCTGGTTGAATTGATCAGAATTAACCAAAACTCCTGGTTCAGTGTAGGCTGTTTCCAGTTTAGATACTTCTGAATTTTGATCCTTTGGTACAATTACCACCTTGATGGGCAATTGTTTTTCTTGAGCAAATTTAAAATCCCTGGCATCATGAGCAGGTACACCCATTACCGCGCCAGTGCCATACTCATAGAGTACGTAATCTGCAATCCAGATAGGGATTTCTTCCCCAGTGAAAGGATTAATTGCCTTACCACCTGTGGGAATACCTTGTTTTGGTTTATCCTCAGCTGTGCGTTCAAGTTCGCTTTCTTGGGCAACCTTTTGAATGAAGGCATCAACAGCAGCTTTCTGCTTGGCAGTGGTGATTTTTGGGGTTAGGGGATGTTCTGGCGCTAAGACAACATAGGTAACACCATAAATCGTATCAGGGCGAGTGGTGAATACGCCAATTTTTTCATCCATCCCGATAAGGGGAAATTCTAGATAAGCTCCAACAGATTTACCAATCCAGTTGGCTTGCATCAACTTGACTCGTTCTGGCCAACCGCTTAGCGTTTCAAGGTCATTAAGCAATTCTTCAGCATAGTCAGTAATTTTAAGGAACCATTGCCGCAGGAGTTTACGTTCTACTTTAGCACCAGAACGCCAGGAACGTCCCTCATTATCCACTTGCTCGTTTGCCAATACAGTTTGGTCAATAGGATCCCAGTTAACAGCTGCTTCTCTTTGATCAGCTAATCCTTTTTTAAAAAACTGTAAGAAAATCCACTGCGTCCATTTATAGTAATCTGGGGAGCAAGTTGTAACTTCCCGATTCCAGTCAATAGACAGACCCAAAGGCTGCAATTGCTCCTTCATATGAGCAATATTCTGATAAGTCCACTTGGCAGGATGAATGCCTCGTTCAATGGCGGCGTTTTCAGCTGGCAAACCAAAAGCATCCCAGCCCAGAGGTTGGAGAACCCGATACCCTTGCATGCGTTTGAGTCGGGCAATTACATCCGTAATCACATAGTTACGGGTATGCCCTACGTGAAGGTTGCCCGAGGGATAGGGAAACATTGACAGGGCATAGAATTTGGGCTTATCAGTATTTACAGGGGTTTGGTCTAAGCCAAGTTCTGCCCAAGTCTTTTGCCACTTTCCTTCTATCTCTGCGGGTTCGTATCGAGATTCCACAAACACTACTTTAACTGGATTAATAATCGTCTGTTCATCAACATTGTATACTAGACTTCTCCACTCAAGCTATAATTCTAGATCTTTGTGAGCCAAGTTAGAGCATAAGCTTGACATTCTAGAAACTCAATATATCATAGTATTCTGACTGTCACTACATTCAACTCTAACTCAAAAGCTTACATTATTGAAAAGTAACTATTAACTAATCTTCTGCTATGACTATGCTCATGGCAGTAAATTCATGCGCAACTACGTAATTTATTCCTATTTATCAGCATATTCAGTAACCTATGAATCCTGGGCTTATTTAAGTACTTCAATTTCTTTATCGGCAGTCTTGAAGGATCTCTCCAAACTTTTGGCATTGAGACTTCCACCTGGCATTTAGACATCGTTCTGCCTGTAGGAATATCCTTCTACACATTTCAGACGATGAGTTACACCATCGATATCTATCGACGCCAGATGAAGGCAACCAAGAGATTTTTGGACTTTGCTTTGTTCGTCTCTTATTTTCCGCAATTGGTTGCTGGTCCTATTGAAAGAGCCGCAGACTTGCTACCTCGCTTATTAAAGCCGCGACAGCTGAATTTGGATCAATCCCTCAGAGGCATATTCCTAATTTTATTCGGCTTGTTTAAAAAGATTGCGATCGCCGACAGTATAGCTCATTACTATCCAGCAATAGTACGCGGAGCTTTTTACGCAATACTAATCAAACCAGATCAAGGTTCAGACTTGCAAGTTTTATGTTAAAAAACGTATAATTGTAGACTCTTTAGATAGTTATAATTACGTCTATCAGCTCTTGGAAATTTACTTTTTATGAATTAAAATAATCTGTACCCAAAGCCACTTATTGATGAAAGAAAATTATTCAAAGCCAAGTGGCTTGCTAATTCATTAGCACCTTGTTCTAAAGGATGATACCAATCTAATGAATATTCCTAAATACAGATGTCATAAACCTGAAAAAATATCACAATAGTCATATAAATCGCTTTCCTAGTTATAGATTTTCTTGTATGGAAAACCAAAAAACATTAACCATTTACCAGCCGCCGACACTCAGGAAAATGACCATTACTTTCCTAAAACTAGGATGGCGTGTTATCACTGAAGCGCTCAAAGGTAAAAATATCCTAGTTGCACCCCAAGTGGTAAGCACTCGTCGTTCAATTTGTAGTCAATGCGACTACTATCAACAACCAAGATGTGGTCACTGTGGATGCTTCTTGCCCACTAAAACTCTAATCAGAGCTGCCGAATGTCCGATCAACAAGTGGTCTGTTGATAGTAGAGTTGATAGCAAAATAAGTACTAAAGCTAATCAAGGAGCATATTAACCGACGCAATGTGCTTAATCATTAGCTATGGTACTGTTGCAGTATTTTAGACGAGCCTTTGACAACACCAAAAGTGGCTCATAAGTCGATTCCGAGAGCTTGGGTGGGAGGAAAGTAGCCTTCTCAACGGGCACTAAAGTGCTTACTACCAAAGACCAGTGAGAAGATACTGTAACTTAATAGAGCTTCTCAGGGCAAAATAGTTAGTAAGTTTTATTGCTAGAGTTAAGTGATGACTTCCCCTTCTACTCAGGTTTATCCCGTTATTTGGCACGAAGATAAAGTTTTGCTGATTGATCAAACTAAATTGCCAACTAAATACACAGTTGTAGCAATCAATCGCTGTGATGATATGGCACAGGCAATTAAGACCATGATTGTCCGGGGAGCACCAGCAATTGGCGTAGCAGCAGCTTACGGAATGTATCTGGGAGCTAGGGAAATTAAGGAAAAAAATCGAGATGTCTTCTTAAATCAACTCGAAGAAGTTGCCCAAAAGTTGCGTCAAACTCGCCCCACAGCAGTGAATTTATTTTGGGCAATCAGCCAAATACTCAAGACTGCCTATGAAACCATGGGTACAGTAGAAGAAATTAAGGCATCTTTACTGGAAACAGCTCAAATAATTCAAATCGAAGACTTGCAGACTTGTCGATCCATTGGCGATCATGGTTTAGAAGCCCTGCCAAAAGAACCAGAGCAACTTTGCCTTCTAACCTACTGCAATGCTGGCGCACTAGCAACAGCAGGTTATGGCACTGCCTTGGGTGTAGTGCGCTCTGCTTGGCGAGAACAAAGACTGGCAAGACTCTACGCTTCGGAAACTCGTCCCCGCTTGCAGGGTTCCAAGCTGACGGCCTGGGAATGTGTGCAGGAGGGGATACCAGTTACCATTATTACCGATAATATGGCGGCTCATTGCCTAAAAAGGGGTATGATTGACGCTGTGATCGTCGGTGCTGATCGAATTGCTGCCAACGGGGACACCGCTAACAAAATTGGTACCTACAGCTTGGCGCTAGTTGCCAAGGCTCATGATATACCTTTCTTCGTAGCTGCTCCTCTCTCAACAGTTGACTTTAAGTTAGCTACTGGCGAGGAAATCCCTATTGAAGAGCGTCACCCCTCGGAAATCTATCAAGTTGGTGAGACTGTTATTTGTCCACCAGGGGCAGAGTTTTATAACCCAGCCTTTGATGTCACCCCTGCTGAGTTAATCAAGGCGATTATCACTGAACAAGGGGCAGTTCCACCGGAAGAGTTGCACAAGTTACAGATTAAGGAATCTTTTTAGTTTAGAGGAAGCTAATTTCTTGACCACTAGAATAGAGTAAAGCAGTTATTCAGTTATCAGTTTGGATCTGGTAGCTTTTCACTGATTACTGATAACTGTTTTGATCCTCTGAAAGTCTCCAGGAGCTAGAGATGGAAACTATTCTAGGTGCCATTGTCGGTTTATTCCTCTTGGTAGGTGCTAGCGGCATCAAAATTGACCGCGAATATGAGCGGGGCGTTATCTTTAGGTTAGGCCGGTTCAGCGGCATTAAAGGGCCTGGTATGTATTGGATTATGCCCTTAATAGACCAAAAGGCACAAGTGGATGTCCGCACCAAAACTGTGGATATTGCCCCTCAAGAAGCTGTAACAGCAGATAGCGTCACAATCAAAGTTAACGCTGTTCTCTACTACCGCATCCTCAACCCCTCCAAGGCAATAAATAAAGTTGAAAATTATCAGATGGCGGTATACCAAGCCGCAATGACAACTTTGCGCAATGTCGTTGGGCAAAATATCCTCGATGACGTGCTGCAAAACCGTGATAAGATTAACCTCAAAGTCCAAGATATTGTCGATGAAATCACTGAGCCTTGGGGTGTGGTGATTGAAAGGGTGGAAATCAAGGATGTAGAAATTCCCCTGGGGATGCAAAGGGCAATGGCAAAAGAAGCCGAAGCAGTTCGTGAAAAGCGAGCCCGCATCATTAAAGCCTCAGCAGAGCAAGAAGCCTCGATTAAGTTAGCAGAAGCATCTCAAAAGATTGTCGAGAATCCGGCAGCCTTGGAATTACGGCGTCTGCAAATGCTCACGGAAATTGGCGCAGAGAATAATACTACTACGCTGATTATGATGCCCTCTGATTTGATTACCTTAGCTAAGCAATGGACAGAGGTACTGCAAAAAGGTAACACAGTAGAAGCATCACCTGTGCAAGTAAATGGTGTTGTTAACTTGGAGTCAATTGAGAAAGAGACTAGCTGAGAGCGGTGAAGAAGGTAAGCTTTCACGCATTAAAAGTGTGTATTTAATAAGAAGGGGAGATGGGGAGATGGGGGGATGGCTCGGGGAGAAGATTTGAATAATTCTCCTGCAACTAGAAGATATAAACTTTAAATGCACACTAGCTGAGTGCAAAATAGGGATACTCACTTTACAAGTAGGGCGTCACTTTGTAGGTATTTCCCTAGCCACAAGACGCCCATAAATTCCTCGAGGTTCACTTAATGGGCAAACCAGAGAACTCCAAAAAAGTTGTGCCGCGCATTGAATACTTGCTAGTGCGAAACTACCGCGCTTTGCGCAATTTGGAGTTGAAAAATATTAAGCCTTTAACAGTGTTCCTCGGGCCTAATGGCAGTGGCAAATCTACGATATTTGATGTCTTTGCCTTTCTCTCAGAATGCTTTTCTATTGGTTTGCGCAAGGCTTGGGATAAGCGTAACAGATTTAGGGAGTTGCGCTCTCGAGGTTCAGATGGATCAATTGTCTTTGAGTTAAAGTATCGGGAAAAGCCTAAGACTCCTCTTATCACTTACCATTTAGCAATTGATGAGACAAACAAGGGTCCTTATGTAGCAGAGGAGTGGCTACAATGGCGACGAGGAAAGAGCGGTAAACCCTTTAAATTTCTTGATTTCAAAGAAGGTGCAGGGCTAGTTATCAGTGGAGAGATGCCAGATGAAAAGGATGAGCGAATTGATGAACAGTTAGATTCTCCTGAAATGTTGGCAGTGAGTACTCTAGGGCAGTTTGTCAAGCACCCCCGCGTTAGTGCCCTGCGTCGTTTCATTACTGGTTGGTATTTATCCTACCTGAGTGCTGACAGTGCGCGAAGTATTCCTGAAGCTGGTCCTCAAGAGAGATTATCAGCCAGTGGCGATAACTTACCTAATGTGATTCAGTACCTTAAAGAACAACACCCAGAACAACTGGAGCGAATTCTCGATACTCTATCTCGACGCGTGCCTCGCTTAGAGAAAGTGGAAGCTGAAATGATGCTAGATGGGCGTCTTCTCCTGCAAATTAAAGATGCTCCCTTTGCCAGTCCAATTTTGGCAAAGTTTGCCTCTGATGGCACTGTCAAAATGCTATCGTACCTAACTGTGTTGTATGATCCAGAACCACCACAACTAGTGGGTATAGAAGAACCAGAAAACTATCTGCACCCGCGTTTGTTACCAGAATTAGCAGAAGAATGTCGCTCGGCATCAGCTCTTACTCAGTTAATGGTGACAACCCATTCTCCTTTCTTCGTTAATGGACTTAAACCGGAAGAAGTATGGGTGCTTTATAGGGATGAGCGAGGTTACACCAAGGCTGAGCAAACCTGCAATATGAAGGGAATCAAAGAGTTTGTGGCTGAAGGTGCGCAACTCGGGGATTTGTGGATAGAAGGTTTCTTCAACGTTGGGGATCCGTTGACTAATGCAGGCGCTCCTCAGGGCAAGGTAACTCCAGCCAAAATTGAGGAGTGACTATCTATGCATATCGAGTTTCTGGTAGAAGAGCTATCTGCCGAAGTTGCCCTAGTTAATCTTGTACCAAAAATACTACCGCAGGAGGTAACCTTTAAGATTCATTCGTTCCAAGGCAAAAAGAATTTGCTGAAAAAGTTGCCCAAGCGCCTACAGGGCTATAAGCAATGGTTACCTCTCGATTGGCGGATTGTAATTTTAATCGATGAGGATCGACAAGATTGCCTAGAACTCAAAAGCAAATTGGATAAAATATCCTCTGAAGCTGGTTTGATTACTAAATCAGCAGCTTTAATCAATAGTCAGTTCCAAGTTTTGAATCGGCTGGCGATTGAAGAGCTAGAGGCTTGGTTTTTTGGAGATGTTGAAGCCATTATTGCAGCCTATCCCAAGGTTCCCTCTAATTTGGCGCAGCACAGAAAATACCGCAATCCTGATGGAATTAAAGGCGGTACAGGGGAAGCTTTAGAAAAACTGCTCAAGCAAAAGGGCTATCATCGAGGTGGTTTAGAGAAAATCAAGGCAGCGCGGGAAATATCTGTAAATATGGATCCCCAGCGCAATCGCTCTAAAAGTTTCCAGGTATTCCGGGATGGCTTATTAAGCATGGTTAACTACCAATCTCCAAGCTAACGTTGAGCCAACTGAGGAGGGCGTCCCTTTAAACCAGTCATCAATCGTAGAGCATAAACCTTTAAGGGACGAATCCACTGTAGCATCCACAAACCTAAGCGGCGAATTACTACCAAAGGCAACCAACTATTGGAAAACATTCTATCGAGAAAATCAGTAAAGCCTAAAATTGCCAGATTCTCCCGCTTGCGCCAATGCTCATAACGCTTAAGTACTTTGACATCTCCGATATCTTCTCCTCGCTGCTGTGCTTCCTGTAATACTTGCGCTAAGGCTGCAGCATCTCGAATACCCATATTCAAACCTTGACCACCCACAGGATGACAACAGTGGGCAGCATCGCCAATTAAAGCTAATCTGGATTTAGTATAGCGATCGCTCTGCATTAATTGTACCGGAAATAATAGGCGATCGCTATCGAGTTCCAAACGACCCAAAATACCACCAGTACGGACTTCTAGCAGTTTGAGGAACTCTTTTTCATCCAATTCTTTTAAGGCTTTAGCTTCGGCATGGGGTGCTGTCCAAACCACTTGGCAGAGGTTATCTGGTAGTGGGAGTACTCCCATCGGCCCACTCCACCAAAAGCGCTCAAAAGCAGTATTATTGTGGGACTTCTCAGGTTTAATCCTTGCTGTCACACAGGATTGCCAGTATTTCCAGCCCTTAGTATTAATACCAGCACTAGTGCGGATACGGGATCTTGCCCCATCGGCAGCGACAACTAGGCGTGTCTGCAACTGACGATACTCGTCATTGACTTTGACCTCAATTTTAACCCCAGACGGCTGATACTCGACATTTACCACCTCAGCTGGACACAACCAACTGACATTGTCACAATCAGCCAAAAACTCTTGTAGAGATTTGAGCACAGGATAATGTTCGCCCACATAACCAAGAGCATCAGTACCTAAATCGGCAGGATGGAACTGCACGATACCGCTATAGTCAGCATCTGAGAGGCGAATTTGATTATAAACCGTAATCTGAGGCAAGATTCTATCCCAGACGCCAATACCATCAAAAATTCGCCCTGAGAGAATAGACAGATTGTAAGCTTGCCTCCTTGCCACTGCTACAGACTGGGGTTGTGCTTCAATTAATACCACCCTCAGCCCAGAATTTTTTAGGGCAGAAGCGAGGGTTGCACCAGCAATTGCTCCGCCGACGATTGCTAAGTCGTAGTCAAAGCCTGGTTTAGTGGTAGGGATAGGTTTAGTGAGCTGTTCCAGTACCATGTTGGGGATAGGTTATGATTGACAGGAGCAAAATTTACTCTTCTTAATATTTTGACGTTTACAGCTATGGCGATCAAGTTGGAATTGCTACATTTACTGGGTTCAATGCTCCCACGTCAAAATTTTTTACAGAAAGACGAGCAAAGCCCACGTCTTTTAAGCGTGGGATGTAGCGGAAGGACTTTCAAGTCCGCGTGATTCTTTTGAGATATCATAAACTACATGAAAGCTTTGAAGTTCAAGCTATACACTCACAAGCGCAATCGATATCTCAAACGGTCGCTCAATGCCGCTGGAGTTATCTATCAATCACGCCATTGCCCTCCACAAGCGGTACTACCGAATCTGGGGTCAACACTTGAGCTGTGCCAAGCTTCAAAAACATAAGGTGCGACCCATCCGGACGTGACCGACCGTATGGAAAGCGCACCTTCTGCCAAACTCCGAAAGCGTAATCGGTTTTGGCAACTAGTAAGCTCTCAAGCTGTGCAAGACATTTGCCAGCGAATCGAGAAAGGGTATCAGCGATTTTTCAAACATCACAAAAAGGGGGCAAGACCACCAAATTTCAAGAAAGTAAAAAAGTACAAATCCTTAGTTGTCTAAAAAACTCAAAGGGTCTAAAGGTAAAGAAAAAGCCAGAAAAGATTAAGAGGGTTGGGAGCTCAACCCTAGGCGTAGGAGATGTCAGACAGGCTGTGCCTGCAATCTCTGCCTGATGCCTGAATCCCACGAATTCAATTCCTGGGAGTGGCTCAATAAGCTTAACTAACCGCCACTAATTTTTACTTTGTAACCCATTTGAATTAAAACTTGTAGAAGCTTCTGGGCATGCTCTCCTTGAATTTCAAGTGTATCGTCCTTAACAGTGCCGCCGCTGCCACACTGAGTTTTAAGCTGCTTGAGTAACTTGGTTAAGGTTTCCGGTTGGGCTTGAAAGCCACTGATTACGGTTACAGTTTTGCCCTTACGGCCTTTGCGCGAAGCTTGTATTCTTAAATTTTGCTGATGGGGAGACAGTTCTTGAACACCTCGTTCAAAGGCAGCTGAGTTGCTGTTTTCACCAAACTCCTGGTAGACAAAACGATTGCCATCGGCTGTGGAATTGGAAGATTGACGTTTTGATTTCGATGAAGCCATGTTTTTAAATCCTCGATTTCAAGACTTATAAAATTGCTTTTTTAAAGCATAATCAATTGTTTTATCTTATTCCTCCAAGTACTGAAATTATGGGTACAGCATAGACCTGATGATGATTCTATCTAATTGCAGAGGCATTAATGGCAGAGAAACCCTAAGCTTTAAAGACGGGGGGACACGGCGACACGGGGACGCGGGGGCAAATTGGATGGGGATTTGACCCCAACCAATTTTATGCACCGCAAGTGACGGTGGGGTATTTAACCCAAATTAATTTCGATAAGCACTAGCCCTAAACCCAAGGTCTAGAGCCAGCTACGGGTGAGCGAAAAAAGAGTGGGGGAAGGAGTAAGCAGACGCTCCAGACGCGGAGAATTAAAATTCCAACCAAAATTTCGCTCACCCGCCAGCTACTAATCAAACTATGACACTTTTTAGTTGTAAACCTCCGTAATAGAAAAATTAACTTGGCTTGATCTGTACGGCATTGTTGTCCCAAAATCTTGATTTCATCGAGCTTGTGGTAAAAATCCTCAAAGGAAAAGTAATTTTGTGTTCAAAGTGAAAAACAAGTTATTAGCTCTAGGCTTACCTATAATCTCATTGTCCATTTTCATCACTTACACCTTGGATGCTCTAGTAGCTAAGAAACAACACAGACAAGCTGCCATTAACCAGCAACAAGCACCCACTGCCCTCAAGGCGGCAATTGAGGCACTGCGAGTGATGGAGATAAAAATCGGGCAAGATTACGGTATTAACCAGAAAGAATATGCCGAAACCCTTGCCCAGACATTGCTGATTATTAATCAAGCTGATGGGAATCACCAAGCTTTAGAGGCAGTGCAATCAGCTGCTAAAGGACACCAACTAGCTCTACAATTTTGGCAGTGCGATCGCACCATTGGTTACAAGCAAATGCATCAATGCCGGGACAAAGCACTTACAAGCGTATTTGGTAAATATCCTCAGATCAAAGCCCAAGCATTAGCAGCAGTTGAAGGTGAAAATAGACCCTCCATCAGCACCGGCTTAGATAAAGAAGCCGTTTTGCAGGCTATCTGGAATCAAACTAGCTCTGAGACATCAACAGCGATACAAACAATTAGTAAAACAACTACAACTCAACAACTCAGCAGCATTTTCGGTGGTAATCAGCAAAGAACTCTCTACCAGTGAATACCAAAAAGATGATTATAATAGAGTTTAGTTCTATATTCTCTCTTCACTGTGACCACCACTCCCCTGCCTGGTAGTTTGCAATCTGATGCCGATGCACAGGCCCAGCAACCCGACGCCTTAGGGCGCTTTGGGAAGTTTGGCGGTAAATATGTGCCAGAGACGCTGATGCCTGCTCTGAGTGAATTAGAGTCCTCTTTCTGTAAGTACCGCAATGACCCAGATTTTCAACAGGAACTGCAGCAACTGCTGCGAGACTATGTAGGACGCCCCAGTCCTCTGTATTTTGCCGAACGCCTGAGTGCTCACTACAGTAAAGCTGATGGCAGTGGTCCACAAATCTATCTCAAGCGAGAAGACTTAAACCACACAGGAGCCCACAAAATTAATAATGCTTTAGCTCAGGTTCTGTTAGCAAAGCGCATGGGCAAGGAGCGAATTATTGCTGAGACTGGTGCTGGGCAGCATGGCGTTGCCACAGCAACAGTGTGTGCCAGGTTTGGTATTGAATGCCTAGTCTATATGGGCGTCCAAGATATGCAAAGACAGGCACTAAATGTATTTCGGATGCGGCTGCTAGGAGCTAAAGTGGAGCCAGTCTCTGCAGGTACAGGAACCCTCAAAGATGCTACCTCTCAAGCAATTAGAGACTGGGTGACTAATGTAGAAACCACCCATTACATCCTCGGTTCAGTAGCAGGACCTCATCCTTACCCCATGCTAGTACGTGACTTTCATGCAGTGATTGGTCAAGAAACTCGCGCTCAATGCTTAGAAAAGTGGGGCGGTTTGCCGGATATTCTCCTGGCTTGCGTGGGCGGTGGTTCCAATGCTATGGGACTGTTTCATGAGTTCGTCAACGAACCAACAGTGCAGCTGATTGGTGTCGAGGCAGCTGGAGAAGGCGTAGACTCGGAGAAACATGCTGCTACCCTTACCCAGGGACGCCCAGGAGTACTGCACGGAGCAATGAGCTACTTGCTGCAAGATGCAGATGGTCAGGTTACCGAAGCTCATTCCATTAGTGCTGGACTAGACTATCCTGGTGTTGGACCCGAGCATAGCTATTTAAAGGATAGCGGCAGAGCTCAATACTACAGTGTAACTGACCAAGAGGCAGTTAGTGCTTTGGAGCGACTCTCTCAGCTAGAAGGAATTATCCCTGCCCTGGAAACCTCCCATGCTATTGCCTATCTGGAAATACTTTGTCCCCAACTTAGCGGTAGTCCCCGTATTGTAATTAACTGTTCTGGCCGTGGCGACAAGGATGTCGAGACTGTTGCCAAGTTCCTTAATCTCGAAGCTCGTAATTAAGAATTGGGAACTAAGACTAAGGAAACAATAAAGAATCAACTGTGATGCCAAATCAGACTATCCTGTAGCCAATTGCTGCACTTATACAACCTTCTAAGCTTTAAGCTTGTAAGTTTTTGTGCATCTAAATTGTACCTTTCGACCGTTTCTAGAAAAGCCTCGAGTCAGGAGTCAAGAGTTTAGGAGGTAGGAGACAGAAGGTTAATCAAAATCATCCCCTCATCTCTGACTCTATCTAAAGATGCAAGTTAAATGTGTGACAGTTTATGATGGAATTGGAAGATTTTAGAGTTTGCGATCGCGACCTTTCGGAAGATTTATGTCAAAATTATTTGACAGCAGAAGAAATCGCCATCGATACTGAAACCATGGGACTGATTTACCAGCGCGATCGCTTGTGTCTGGTACAATTGTGTGACCCTCAAGGTAGAGTTGCTGTTGTCCGCATCGCCAAAGGACAAACTGAGGCTCCCAACTTAAAAAAGTTGTTGGAAGCAACTAATGTTGAGAAAGTATTTCACTTTGCCCGTTTTGATCTTGCGATGTTGCAGCAGAATCTCGACATCAAAGTAACGCCAGTATTTTGCACTAAAATAGCTAGCAAGTTGGCCCGTACCTATACTAACCGCCATGGTCTCAAGGAGTTAGTACTAGAGTTAGAAAAGGTGGAACTAGATAAAAGTGCTCAGAGTTCTGATTGGGGCAATGCAGCTAACCTCTCAGACGAACAATTGCACTACGCTGCCAACGATGTCAACTACCTATTGAGTGTGCGCAAAAAATTAATTAAGATGCTCAAACGAGAAGGCCGTTGGGAAGTAGCTCAAAGATCCTTTCAGGCTTTACCGATAATTGTGGATTTGGATTTGCTGTGCTACAGAGATGTCTTTGAGCATTAGAATCCCCGTTTTGAAAAACGTGTAGATGTCAACACATCGTACATACTGTTTGGAAGAGGCGATGGCTCCTTGATTGGATAATGCCGCTTCTCAATCAAACGCTGCAACTTAATAACCCGCTTGCCTGAAGCAGGATGAGTTGAGAAAAACGCCCAATTTGTTCCTTTTTTCTGACTCATCCTGGCAAAAAAGTCTGTTGCCCCAGCCACATGACCATAGGTCTGTTGCAACAATACCAAACCAAACTCATCTGCCTGTAGTTCCTGAGACTGGGACAACTTGGAACTACTTACTGTTACCAAAGCAGAAGTTGCTGCCGATTGTATAGCACCTGCATCACCAATCACATAAGCAATCACTGCCCGCACCAGTAAATTTCTTCCCAAACCTCGCAGATGATCACGATGGGCAAAATGACCCAACTCATGACCCAAAACCATCATCAACTCATTTTCTGACTCTACCTGTTTTACTAAACCAGCATAGATCACAATTACGTCCCCCGGTAGTGCCAAGGCATTGACGGTATCATCAGGCAGATACAGCACTCGATAATCCCGGTGTTGGTATTGTTGAGGGGGTAATTGTTTTTCCAAACGATTGAGCAACTGATTGAGTGTATCTTGAGCAGGTGAGGGTTGAGCCTTTTGTTCATAAACTGGAATGATTACAGTCCCTAACCATTGCTCCACACTCGTAGGAATTAGTCCAATGAGATTATTGATTAGCAAGTTCAGCAACCAAATAATACCCACAATTAACCCGATAAACAGTCCTAATAAAATTAGCAATTGGCGGTTACTTGGAGGTGGGTTACGGTTTAGCGTTGATTTTTGACTGTTCATTGTTCATTACATCTTTAGGAAATTTAAAAATTATCCAAATTATTCAACTAATTCTTAGTGGGACGGAAGGGATTTAAGAAATTAATTAGCCCATAAAGATTGCGAGACTGAACCCATAAACTTCCTTGACCACTGAAACGACAAACTAACCCTTCACCACCCAAAATTCCAGTTCTAAGACCCTTAAATGATAAGCCACCAAGCATCTCAACATTGTAATTTAGAGTATCTTCAAAGGCCACAATATAGCCGGTATCTACTACATATTCACCGGCGACGTTAATTTCTACAATTGCCCCATAGGAACTAAACCAAAAATCCCCTTCACCTGTAGCCCTGAGCAAGAACAATGATTCACCACTAAAAAAGCCTTTAAAACCTTGAAACTTGGTATCAATTTCTACTCCCGGACTACAGGCAACAAATCCCGACGATTGCACCATTAAACCATTGCCCTTCAAATAATAATGCTGAATATCTCCAGGTACTCCAGGTGAGACATAAATTTGCCCAGGCTTTCCTTTGGTAGCAAATTCACTAACGAAAAATGACTCACCGCTGAAGATTCGACCCAAGCCTTTACTAAATCCTCCTCGTACCTTTGACTTCATAGTGATGCCAGAGTCCATTGCTGCCATGGCTCCTGATTCAATGAAAACAGTTTCATTTTCCTGTAAGTTCAGAATCAAAGAAGCATAAGCAGGTGAATGTTCAATTTCATATGCAATTTCATTACTCATGATTAAATCTCCTACCTTTAAACAGGGGGATAGTCTGTAATACCAAATAGAAAAAATAACTCTAAAAACAATCTTAATTTAAGTAATCAGTAACAGGCGATAACAATTACTTATTACTTATTACTTATTACTTATTACTTATTACTTATTACTTATTACTTATTACTTATTACTTATTACTTATTACTTATTACTTATTAGCTATCTCTATCGAGGTGGTAGTTGAGAACCAACTTGGAACCCAAAAGCACCAGGATTGTGAGTTTGGCAATAGACTTTACCTTCTCCTTGGAAGCGGCAAATGAGTCCTTCTCCACCGAGAAAAGCACCAATCCAACTAGAACCTGCTTTAGTTATCTCAAAGGTGAGGCTTTTTTCAAAGGCAACAATATGACCTGTGTCAACGATATATTCCCCTCTCACTGGAACCTCATAAATTGCTCCAAATGAGTTGAGCAAAAGAGAACCGTAACCACTTATCGTTAACCAGAAAATTGATTCCCCAGAAAACAAAGATTTAAAGCCTTGAAAACCTAAATCAATATCAACACCTGAAGCACTAGCCAGATAAGAAGTTGCCTGCACGACTAACTCGTGACCATTCATGTTATAAAGTAAAATATCACCCAGTAATTTGGGAGCTAGAAAGATTTCGCTATCGGCAACAGGAGAGTGAAAAACACTTAAAAACAAGGATTCACCGCCCACCAGACGTTTTAGCCCTCCGAGAATCCCACCTCCTTTACCTTGTCGCAAGGTGGTGCTGGCATTGATACCACCACTCATGGCAATCATGCAGCCAGCTTCTGCCACTAATTCTTCATGAGCATCAAGTACGACACGAGCGATCGCACTATCTGGTTGATGCCTTAATTCTATATCCATTTTAAAAGTTTAATTCTTCGCTGCTTAATTTATTAACGTAGTTTAGGACGCAAATACTTTACTAAACCATCAATACTGCGAGACTGTAGATAAATTTCGCCCCTACCCTTAAGCCGATTTACAAATCCTTCTCCAGAAGTTACAGAACCCAACCAGCCTCCAGCCATAGCAATATTCATTCTAATTTGTGGTTCATAGGCGACTAAGTGACCAGTATCAACAATAAATTCTCCATTAATGCGTTTTTGACTCAAACCACCATAAGCTCCAAAGAAAACTGTGCCTTTACCACTGACTTTAAGTTTAAAAAGTCCTTCACCAGAAAACCAGCTTTTAAAACCTGCCCAGCTAACACCTAACTTTGTTCCTGGTGTATGACAAATATAGGCACCAGGTTGAAAACAGAGTGCGCGCCCCCTTAACTCGACACCAACAATATCCCCAATAGTAGACTGGGTGAGTACCAGGTTTAATGGTTGCTGAGTGCGATTACTAAAACTATTAACAAATAGGGTTTCTCCACCAAAAAACTTTTTGAGTAAGCCAGAGAAAAAGCCCCCGGAAAATTCAGTCTTCATTGTAATTTGACCATCCATACTGGTCATTGCCCCTGCCTCAGCCGTGATGCTGTCCCCTGGTTCGAGGGTGACAAAAATTGCTGCAAAGGCTGGCTTGTAGCGAATTTCATACTTCACTGCCTATTCTCCTACAGCCGAGTACTAGAAACATTACCAGTCTGGCAGTAATTTTTGAGATGTGGAGATTTGTTTAAGAAAGTTAAATTAAGTCTTTGATGAATTTTGCTAAAAAGCTAAGCTGTTAGGCATTTTATTTGGATTTCAAGCCTCCCCCTAGATAGGAGGACTTTTTTCTGCTATCATAACTCATACTCATCATGAGTACGCTCAAGCTGGGAAAACTCATAACAAACTTTATAAAAGCCAGGAGCAAAACAAATGCTGAAAAATCGTGAAGGTGAAAGAGTCCCCAATGTCACATTTCACACCCGCAGCAATGACCAATGGGTCGATATTACTACTAGTGAGTTGTTTTCTGGCAAGAAAGTTATAGTATTTTCTCTACCAGGTGCATTTACGCCTACTTGTTCCTCTTCCCACCTACCCCGCTACGAGGAATTAGCGGGAGTATTCAAACAAAATGGCATTGATGAGATTATCTGCATCTCAGTTAATGACACTTTTGTCATGAATGAGTGGGGCAAAGAACAAAATGCCAAACATGTCAGACTCATTCCCGATGGTAACGGCGATTTCACTGAAGGCATGGGAATGCTAGTGGATAAAGATAATCTGGGTTTTGGCAAAAGGTCTTGGCGCTATTCAATGTTAGTTGAGTATAGCATCATCAAAAAGATGTTTATTGAACCGGAAGTTGAGGGGGACCCCTATGAAGTATCTGATGCAGATACAATGCTCAACTATATTAACCCCAGTGCGGCTAAGCCCAAATTGGTGACGATGTTTTCCAAAGTTGGCTGTCCCTATTGTACTCGCGCTAAGGCTGCTTTGAAGGATAGAGGTATCGATTACGAGGAAATTGTCTTGGGTAAAGATATTACTAGTCGTTCTTTACGCGCTGTTGCTGGGGCAACTACCACTCCCCAAGTATTTATTGATGGGCAATTGATTGGTGGTTCTGAAGCTCTTGATGAGTACTTGCGGAATAATCCTAACTTTGCTGCTTAAGTAAAAAGAATCTGTCCCCTCCCTTTTCCTCTTCAAAATTAAAATACCTGCGCTCCTTCAAACTGCTTTACCTGTTGAACTTTAGCAGATTCTCCACAGGTACGGGGTGTAGGAAATATCTTACCTGGATTCGCTAAGCCCTTGGGATTAAATACTTGATTTACCCATTTCATAGTTTCCAAGTCAGCCTCGCTGAACATCTCAGGCATGTAGCAGTTTTTATCGGCACCAATACCATGTTCTCCGGAAATACTGCCCCCTACCCTAACGCAGAGTTTGAGAATTTCTCCCCCTAATTCCTCTACTGTTTCGAATGCTCCTTCAACGGAGTTATCGTAAAGAATGAGTGGGTGAAGATTGCCATCCCCTGCATGAAATACATTGGCAATGCGATAGCCATACTTTTTGCTCAAGGCTTCAATTTCTTTGAGAACTCCGGCAAGTTGGGTACGGGGAATTACTCCATCTTGGACAAAATAGGCTGGACTCATATGCCCTGCTGCCGCAAAAGCAGCTTTACGACCTTTCCATAATTTTAGGCGGGTTTCTTTGTCATTAGCTGTAGTAATATTACGGGCTCCATTCTGCTTACAAAGTTCTGCAACTCGCTGTTTATTAGTCGCTACTTCCACTTCTAAACCATCGAGTTCCACCAGCAAAATTGCCTCGGCATCTCTGGGATAACAACCAGTTGCTACCACGTCTTCAACGGCATTAATACTGAGGTTGTCCATCATTTCCATGCCAGCAGGAATAATCCCAGCTGCAATAATATCGGCAACCGCAGCACCAGCTTCCTCTATACTATTAAAGTCTGCCAGGAGGACACAAATTGATTCTGGTGTTTTGAGAATACGCAGGGTAATTTCTGTAGCAATACCTAGGGTGCCTTCAGAACCAACAAATAAACCAGTGAGGTCATAACCGGGCATTTCTGGTACTGCTCCTCCCACATCTGTAATTGAACCATCAGGGAGAACTAATTTTAATCCCATCACATGGTTAGTGGTAACGCCGTATTTGAGACAATGGACGCCCCCGGAGTTTTCTGCAACATTACCACCAATTGAGCAAATAATTTGACTGGAAGGATCAGGGGCATAATAGAAACCAGCACCACTGACAGCTTGAGTAACCCAGTTGTTGATTACACCAGGTTGCACGACAATCTGCTGATTTTCAAGGTCAATATCGAGGATGCGTTTCATCAAGGCTGTGACAATCAAAACGCAATTTTCCACTGGTAGGGAACCACCGGATAAGCCAGTACCAGCCCCCCGCGCTACCCAAGGAATTTGATGTTGATCACAAATCTTCACTGCCTGGGCTACTTGTTCGGTGGTTCGCGGCAGCACTACCAGGGCTGGTTTTTGCCGATAAGCGGCTAAACCATCGCATTCATAGGTGAGTAATTCTTCTTTGCGGCGGATTACACCGTTTTTGCCAATTGCTGCTTCAAATTCCTTGATGATCGGTTTCCAGTTGGTTTGTTTGGGGTTTTGAAGTGTGTTTTTAAAAATCATTGTAGATGCCTCCCCTGGGAAACCGAGGGTAAAAACAGTGCTTGCCTTAATGTACCATATATAGTACATCTAGTTATGGTTTAAGTCGCTGAAAGTTCTACCTGGCATCTTCTTTCGTACTGCTTCTGGCAGCGAACCTGTTAGAGAGTGGTTGAAAGAACTGGATAAAGAGGATCGCGCTATTATCGGCAAAGACATTAAAACTGTCGAATTCGGTTGGCCTGTAGGAATGCCAATATGCCGCTCTATAACAGGTCGTAAGGATTTATGGGAAGTCCGCAGCAAACTTACCCGAGGCAGAATAGCAAGGGTGCTGTTTTTTACGCACAACGGCAAGATGGTATTGCTTCATGGGTTTGTCAAGAAAACCCAGAAAATACCCGAGAGCGATTTGGATTTAGCAATGAAACGAAAGAAGGAGTATGAGAACAATGACAAAACATCCCAATGAAGGTTCTTCATTTGATGATTTCCTAAAAGAGGAAGGCATCCACGAGGAATGCACTGCTGTTGCTATCAAAAGGGTATTGGCATGGCAGATTGAAAATGAAATGAAAAAACAAAATATAACGAAAAAAGCTATGGCAGAACGCATGTACACAAGCCGTTCTCAACTGAACAGATTGCTTGATCCAGAACAAACGGGTGTTTCCCTGGAAACCATGCAAAGGGCTGCATCTGTTATAGGACGTGAATTGCGAATAGAACTTGTTTAATGGGACTTAAACAAAACAGAAGAATAAAACAAGATACCTCCACAGATAATATCGGGGATTCATCCAACATTGAAAGACTTTAGCCCTCAGTGTTGGGCTTCTGCACTAATTTCATTAATGATTACCAGGATCGCGCAGAGTTCATTAGTGTCGTTCGCATTAAGAAGCGAGAAAATAGTTAAATCGACACTGTGTTCTGTTCCAGTTGTAAGGGACAGTATAATTTGAGCTGGATAGAATTGCTCATGTTCTGCTTCATCCTTAGCTGCCAAAGCTGCATCAAACCACTGGTCAAAGTTACCATCTTTAACCAAAACCAACTCACGCAAAGACTTATACTCTATATCCCACTGACCAAGTAACGACTTTGCCAATTCATTCGCTAGGGTAATTTTACCTGTTCTATCAGTGAAGATTAATCCCTGAGGAGCGCTGCAAAAAAGCTCTCGTTGTTTTTGCATTTGCTGCTTGACTCTATTAAAATGTCTAGTGAAGATTAATCCCTGAGGAGCGCTGCAAAAAAGCTCTCGTTGTTTTTGCACTTCCCGTTTGACTGTATCAAAACGCTTGGCGTTTTGGATCGCAACACCAGCTTGAATATTAAATGCCTCCATCAACTTTTGATCTTTATGATCAAAACTTTCTCTCCAACACTCAGGTGCTGTTGGCCAATCCCTAGGATCATAGGCTGGGAAATCACCTTGTTTCTTCTTGTTTAGTAATTGAGTCACGCCAATCAACTCACCATCAGCATCAAATACGGGCATACATAACAAACTACAACTGCGATAACCAGTTTCCTGATCCATTTGCTTTGCAGTCTCTGAATTGGGATGATCATACAAATCAAATGGAATTATTAGCGGCTGAAGTGTTGTCGCAACTTCACCGGCGAAGCCTTCTCCTTGGGACATGCGTTTTTCTTGGAAAGTACCATCAGCGGTGGAGAATCTTGCATATAGCTGATTGTGCTCAGAGTCTAGCAGCCAAACAGTACCAATATCTGCATTGATTAGCTTCTTAGCCTCATCCATAACCTTCTTGAGGGTTTCATTGAGATCCAAGCTGCTCCTACCGAGGGATTGAGTAGCATTCATCAGTGCTGAAATCTCCCTTTGCTTTTGAGCTGCCTTATAAAACATCTTGGATGACTTGAGAATCAGTTGAATCGAACGGGCAAATTCAGTGAGCAATCTTTCATCTTCTGATGTAAAGCCATTGCGATCAATTCTTTTATCTAGATCAATTTTTTCAGCTAAGGTAGCTTCTTGAGAGTGGGATATTTTTAACTTGTTGAGTAATTGGATAACGCCTACTAAATCTCCCTCTTCATCCAATAGTGGTAGAGCTAATAGACTGTAGGTGCGATATAAAGTTCTTTTATCAATTTCCCTGGCTATACTAGAGCGAGGATCATCATAGAAATCCCAGGGAATATTAACTAGTTTCTTGGTTGTGGCTGCTTCTCCAGCAATTGTCTCATCTATGGAAATCCGAATCTCTACCATGCCACTGCCTTCAGCTTTTGCAACTTTTGACCATAGTTCATTCTTTTCTTGATCTAATAAAAAAATGGTTGTGCGATCAGCATTCAGAACTTCCCCTGTCTTCAAAGTGATAGAATGCAACATTTCATCAAGAACTTCATTAAACCCTTTGATTTCTACAAAGTTGTCCATCATCGATAGGGTTTGATTAACAACTCCGAAGTCTAGTTCAATGTTAGAGACGACATATTTAAAACTTTCCGGGGTAAGTTGCTCAAGAAAGTCATAGAAGTTACCCTCATTATTACCGAGAACGGGATTATGTTTTCCCTGCCTCCGTGCCTCTGAATGTTTTTTAACTTCCTCTAAGGCTTTTTGAACCTTTCGTTTTTCCAAACTTTGGCTAGCAGTCAAGAACTTATAATCATCATTGCTTAAGCTTTTATTCAAAGCCCAATTCAGTGCATCTTGCAATCTATCTCCCTTCAAAAGCTGAGAGTTATCCTGACGATGATAAGCTAACCAAGCTTCTATCTCCGTAGCATAGGGTCGTAAATTTGCTAAAGCTTGATCAACCCAATTGTGGTCAAAAACAGACTGATAAATGAGGTTATAAGCTCTCAATACAGGCTGATCATGCTGTTTTCCACTCTGTTTAACCACTAACCCTGACAATTGCAATTCTATCTGTTCTGGAGTGTGATCAGCGACAATTTCTTGCCGTTGTAGAATTTGCTGATATAGTCCCAGTAGTCGCCCAGCACGTTGCTTGTTTCTCAGGATGCGATCGCGTATAGTTTTCAAATGCTCCGGTTGATCTCTTACTTCCCAAGATTCAATAAAGTAGACTCTTACTAATGTACTAACCTGTATACTCTCACTTCCTGCTGGTATCTGAGATTTTCTTTTGCGAATAAGTTGACAAAGCTTTTGGGTGAGAAATGGTTGACCTCCCGTCCATTTCAAAACTTCTTTCAGTACGGTTTGAGGATTACTGGCTCGGCGCACTAATCCATTAATTAATGGTTGGGCTTCATCGTAGTCAAAACCATTGAGGGTAATTGCTTTACCAATATTAAACGGAGTCTGGTTTTTATTTTGAATCAAATCAGAGGGGGTAGCTACTCCCAGTAGCACAAAGGAGAGGCGTTGGTGTTCTGGCTTATCGGCGCGCTGGTTATAGCAAGCTCTAATCAAGGCAAAAAAATCGTCAGCTAGGAAATTTAAGTTGAGAACACTATCAATCTCGTCTATAAAAATGACAATATTTTGAGTAACATCTACCAGCAGTACTTGCTCGATAAATTCACTGAAAAACTGTAGTGGTGACAGCATCTCTCGTTCCTGCAACCAACTCAAGCAATTAAAGTTTTCTGATAGCTCAAAACTATTGGAAAGATGTCTAATTAGACTTCCATACCATTGCTGTGGGGTAACTTGTTTAGTGCCAATCATCGTAAGATCAATAGCAGCACAAGCGAAGCCTTCAGCTTCCAGTCTTTGCATTGTTCTTACCCGCAAGCTAGACTTGCCCGTCTGCCGGGAGTTTAAGACGTAGCAAAATTCTCCAGCCTTGAGGGCCTTATATAGTTCTTCGTCTGCCTGTCGTTTGACATAGGTAGGGGCGTTAGCTGGAAGACTGCCTCCAACTTGATATTTGAAGACTGGACTTTTTACTCTGTTCATGGATGTGGATGAAAGTAGAAACTTTAAAGTCAAAGATTCAGTTCTAAATAGGTAGGTAAAACTTAAAATAAAATACTAACCTCTCCACTATCTTTTCCACCAGTCTTAATTCCAGCAATACGGGTGGTGGAAATTAAGGAATAATTTTTATTTACTCGAAGGAATTGGAATACGAAGGCTTAAAGCCTGTCTCAGAGCAACAGAGAGGTTTTCCAGATACTGTCAAAAGTAAGCTCCTGTTCCAAGAATAATTCCTGAACTCATACTGCCTCGATGCGATTCTTAAAATACTGGCGATACAAATTGCAGCGAGTAATTACATTATTTCCTTTCAAATCTACTAATCCCATACTATGTAATTTATATGCCACCATTGGTTGTAGTGATACTAAAGTGTCAGTAGTAACAACCTTCTTGAGGGCTTCTAGCAATTCTGTTTGCTGCTCAATAACGCGCCAAAGTCGCCGCAGATGACTGCTATAAATACCCTCTTCTGTTGCTGCTGTCTGCAAGAGTTGTTCGAGGGAAATGTTCTTATGAACTTTGAGGTGAGAGAAAGCTCGTTCGACTAAATGAGGATGCCCCCCCACCATCTCCATCAGCTGTTTTACCTGGGCATCTGTCCAATCTAGATCATGAAGTTGTGCTAAATCTCTTACCTGTTCTAGTGTAAACTCCGGTAATTCGATTAACACCCCTACATTAAACGGCGACTCATTAATATTGAGTGGTATATAAACTTCCGTCGAGTGAGCAACTACCAAGCGCAGCCTTTTCCAGATAGGGCGAACTCTTCCTTGTTCATGCCAAGCTCTTAAGAGTCCAAGAAAGTCGCTAACAACTTCAGGTTTATCAAACACTCGCTCAACTTCATCCAAGCATAAAACTAGTGGTTTGTTATTTTCAGCTAACAGGTACTTTTCAAAGTAGATTGTGCAATTTACTTTGCTGGTAGAAAATTCTCCATCCCAGTAATCAGTTAGTTTATTTTCTAACTCTAAACTTTGGCTAATACTTACACAAAACCACTTCAGAAATTTATCTAGATTAGTGAAATCTTTTTCCTCTGCCAGATGAAAATTTAAATAAACCTTTCTAAATTTTTGTGCTGTTAATTTAGCCAAAACTTTAGAAATTAGTAAAGTTTTACCCATCAAGCTAGGTGCTTTAATCCGAATTAAGGAACCGGGCTGCAACAAGGTTTCATAACAGAGAGATTCGATGGGAGGTCTTTCTACATAAATAAAAGCTTCTTCCTCATCGTGACGGGGTTCAGTAATGACTATTTGAGACTCAAAGTCTTTAGAGCTAGATAGACTACTACTACTATTCTCTTCAAGAGAGGCAATTTCTTGCCAGTCCTGTCCTAATACCCGGCAGATTTCCTGAAAGTTGAGGACATCAACTGGTTTGCCATTGAGGAAGTTACTGACGGTAGCCAGAGCAAGCCCTAAGTCTTCAGCTAAGTCTTTTTGTCGCAAATAACCGTTACGTCGAACTGCTAATTTGACGATTCCAATGTAATCTGTGCTAACCCTGAGCGATCGCGGCATATTTAATCCTAAGCAATCTAAATCTATCATATCGCTACTGCCCAGTTTAAATCAGGAACAAATCAGTTGTAAGTCAGTTGTAAGTCAGTCATAAACTGTCCCGAATTTAGTCAAGGTCATGTGAATATATAGTTACTGAGTAAAAATGTTAGGACTGAGTTCATGTTACCCAGCCCTCGAAAGTAGCCTGTTTACGGCTACTTGCTATGTGGGATTGAGAAGGCAAGAATCAAACTGTCTAGGCCAGCTAAGAGACAAGAGGTGAGCCTGAAAGGCTCCTCGTAGTCATGGAAGCCTACGACAATGTTGATTATGGAAATAGCCACCCTCAACATAGCAAACATAGCAAGGCGTCTTTGCACCACTGTAATTGCTCCTGGTTTACTCAGTTTGCTCCAGTGCTTAGGTGTGCCTACCCAAGCGCTGGCTGGTATTTCATTTAAATACCACCCCTCATTATATTCATAATCAAATTATAAGTTCTCCTAATTTAGGTTAGGTAAAAAAGCTTTTTGAGAGAATAATATTTACCTGCAATAGGACTTATGCACGGAAAATAAATTTCATATTTCTGAATACAGCCAAGCATTTTAAAAAAATCAAAAACTATCATTGTAGCATAAGATATGCTAATGGTATTTCTATCGATAGAAGTAAAAAAAAATTCATTATACCTCTTGCATAAATCCTTAAAACCACTCCCCAACCCTCCCCTACAGGTAGAGGTAGCAAGCTTCCTTCCCCCCGCATCGGGAGGATTGAGGGTGGTCAATTCGACTTTTGCAAGAGGTATATTCTATAGGACTTACGCAAAACTTCTATCGCCAGCGATTCAAATCGCTGACTAATAGCTTAAGTCCTCTAAAAGAGGATTAAATGCTAATTCTACATCGATTGAAGTCCATTTTAATGGACTCTTACTATTAGCCCAGAGTTTGAACTCTGGGCGGGAAGAGTAGCGTACTAAGAATTTTTCAATCCACTACATTTTTCTCAATATTTTTCTGCCAATGCAGATAACCTTCCCCATTCAAATGCACACCATCCAGTGTATAACGAAGATCTAACTGATTATCTGCATCTACAAAAGACGAAAACAAATCTATATATTCAAAAGAAAATTCTTCAGCTAAACCTTGCAGTTTAGTATTCATAGCAATCACCTTACTATTATTGAATTTTATTTGTTTAGTCTCCCAAGCTCTAGGACTATTAATCGGCAAAACACTTTGAATTACAACCTCTGTATCTGGAAGTTGATATTGAAACTTTTCCAGAATTAACTTGTAGTTATTGATTACAGTTACTAAATTCTTACCTTGAACCAGGTCATTGATTCCCACCATAATCAAAATTTTCCGAGGTTTAGCCCTAACTATTTCATCTATTCGGTTTAACACCCCATCTGTCCTATCCCCAGAAATACCACGATTTTTTATTATTTTCCCTGGAAATAATTCTGACCATTCACAGCCATCAGTTAAACTATCTCCCAAAAAGATTATTGCTGAATCTGTCGGTGGTAAACTTTCAAAGTGAGTTTTCTTTTCATCGTAGTAGTAATTGCCCTGTAAATCAGTAGTGACACGAATAGCTAGCTTCCGTACTAAATAAGATATACCGCCTTTTTTAGTAATGAAGATAATTCCTAAGGCGATAAATAAGACATTGAGTAAGATTGACGAAACAAAGAAAAAATTAAGATTGTCACTCATTTTCTTGACCATTTAAACTCTTGAAGTCAATAACCTCTGAACAGGTTCTTCGCCAGCTACACCCAAAATCAGTTTTAATTAAAAACCAGAGGGTTAAATCCCCATCTGAGTGATTCCTACTCCCTACTCCCTACTCCCTACTCCCTATTCCCTCTTTAATCGGGCAAAGGTTTTGGATTGTCTGAACACCACAACCAAGTAAAGTTCATGACTTTGAAGAGAATACCGCCCGAGCCTTGATTGTTTAAGTCTAAAATTAAACAATAATTTGTAATTTTAACATATTCATAGCCAAACCTCAAAATTTAGGATGAATGGGATGTTAACAGTCAACTTTAAAATACTTGCAACATTATTGCCGCTAATAACAGTTGCTTTATCGAAATTAATATCGGTCAAATACCCAACCGTCTATACGGTACATAAAATTGCTTCCGGTAAAATCCCCATCCAATTTGTCTCCGTGTCTCCGCGTCTCCCTATCCCCGCGTCTTTAATTAATCTAGGGTGTAAAAACTCAGAAATATCCAGTAATTATCAGATGGATACACTCCTATCTGCCCCAGAACAGATCGAAGTACAAGACCTAAAATTGACCCTAGAAACTTATCTGTGGCGTGATTTTATGCCTATCAGCCCACGAGATGGCAAACTACTTATCGCTGTGATTAAAATTCAAGCTCAAAATGATATGGAATTTCCCACTTCTATTAGGTCTGATAGATTATGGATAATTAATGGTCAAGAAATTTGGGAGAGTGAGTTTACCAACGAAGAGCGAACAGTTAGTAATAGTTCTAAATCTCAGTTAGAAAAAATTGCTAGAGGAGGACCAAAATGGGAACCAGGCATTGAAGTTGATGTAATTGTCAGAATTCTAGATGACAATAACAATACATACTTACTCAAGGCCTCAAATCAGTTAATAAATCGCACTGATTGAAACTAAAGCTCTACTAGAGTAGGAAATAGGGAATAGGGAGTAGGGAATAGGGAGTAGGGAGTGGTAGCATGTTAACTTTGTAGGTTGGGTTGAAGGGAGTGAAACCCAACCCACTCATGCTAACTCCTCTTGGCTCTTGTGCTTAGAGCCAACCTAACTCCAAAACTCTACTAGAGAAAACAGCAAGGAATAAACTCATGATTGAACAAGCTTTGATAGATGATGATTATTTCGTACCAGATGCTGATAACCTAGTTACTGAAGACGATACTCCTGTGGATAATTTTGCCTCTGCCAAACAACAACGCCTCTTAGTTAGCTCTATTTACAGTTCTCAGCAGGAAAGAACTTTTCTAGCTGAAGCCAATGTCGGCATTTTCCATACTGCTAACCAGCCAGCAATTGTGCCTGATGTATTCCTAAGTCTCAATGTCGGTGTGCCTGAAAATTGGTGGGATAAACAAAATCGCTCTTACCTAGTTTGGCTATTTGGTAAAGCACCAGAAGTAGTAATTGAAATTGTCTCTAATAAAGTAGGTAATGAATTGGGAGATAAACTAAATATTTACGAACACATGCGGGTAAGTTACTACATCGTCTATGATCCATCGAAACAGTTGGGAGAACAAGTGCTACGCATCTATGAACTCAGGGGTATGCGCTATTGTGAAACTACAGAAACTTGGTTGGAGCAAGTAGGCTTGGGCTTGACTCTTTGGGAGGGAGAATTTGAAGGTAGGCAGGATTTATGGCTGCGCTGGTGTGACAAGGAAGGGAAGGTTTTAGCTACTGGCGATGAGCGTACTCAGCAAGCTGAACAACGCGCCCAGCAAGCTGAACAAAAGGCTCAAATACTTGCAGAGCAATTACGGGCATTGGGTGTAGATCCAGATACACTTTAGCATTAGCGGTCGCAAGCGCCTTCTTGCGATCGCTATGGTGTAGAGGAATATTACATCTACAATCCTAAAACTAATCAACTTAGCTGCTGGCAAAGGGGCGAGTTGGGATTAGATGTCATTGAGTTAGAAGAAAGTTGGACTAGCCCTCGGCTTGGTATCCGCTTTGATTTCTCAGTAGAGCCAATGCAAATATATCGCCCTGATGACGAACCTTTTCTTGATTACGCTCAAGTGCAGCAGCATTTGGAGCAGGAGCGCCAAAGAGCTGACAATGCTGAGCAAAAAACTCAACAACTACAGCAACAAATTGAACAAGAGCGCCAGCGTACTGAGTTAGAAAAACTTGATGTAGCTTCTCGTCTGCTCAAGATGGGACTTACCACGCAGCAGGCGGCAGAGGCTTTGGGACCTCACGGGGTGACAAGCAGGTTAAAGTCGATACAGGGTGTGGGGTGTGGGGTGTAGGGTGTAGTGAAAAAACCATGAGCAAGACTCCTAAAATTAAGATTTAGTTGTCAACAACACCGGGTGGATAGAAAATAGTCCCCCTATTGCTTGTAAGTTAACTTTTAATTTTTCCCCACACCCCACCCCCTACACCCTACACCCTGTCAACACTTCAGTCTGGTTGTCACCCCGTCAGCTTTGGGACTCTCAGTTGAGCAAGTGGAAACCTTGCTTAAAGATTGAGCCACTCCCACGAATTCAATTCGTGGGATTCAGGCATCAAGGGTGAGATTGCAGGCACAGCCTGTCTAACATCTCCTACGCCTAGGGTTGAACTCCCAACCCTTTTAATAATGATAGTATGT
>JAAHGS010000063.1 GCA_010692645.1 Symploca sp. SIO2E9 | reverse complement strand
CTTGTATCACCTCCTTATGCTCTATAATACACCCATTTTTATGGGGCATAAGGATGGTTTCTAAGATACTCACTGGCAATTCATCCCATCGCTAAAAGCGAGGGATGAATTGCCGGAGCTAGATAAACTATACCAACAGAGACCCCGACGGCAAATTTCTAGTTGATTTCATCCTGTTTGCGCCACTGGTGCCAGAGTCGCCCAAGGGCACCAAAAGCTGCAAAGGCTAATAAACTCGCTATAGAATTCGGTTCAGGAATTGAATTGTGGTCACTAATTGGGGGAAAAGAAGGGGTAGTTAACGGTTGCCTTACTGGGTTGATTCTTGATATAGTCACCCCGTCCACCAATAACCCTGAGTCTTCAGCTCCATCCCCAACATCTACAACTGCAATCCCTAAAGTATATAAACCAGCACTGGGAAACTGATAAGAGAATGATTGAAAACCAGTTTCGTTATGAAATACTGAAGCTGATGGCACTAAGACTGAGAAACTATCAGCCAGTTCCTCAAAATTGTCGGAGATGGCAACAAATGCGAAATCATTAAAAAATTCTTGAGAATTAGTATTTGAGAGAAAATTCCACTCAAAACTCAAAATATCTCCGGCTAAAGCTGTTAAGCTAGTTTTAACAGCAGAGCCTTCAAACACCTCTCCATTACCTAAACTCAGTAAGTGGTCACCTTCAACACCGATGAACTTCAATATTTCAGCAAAATTGCCTGTTTGTCCTGAATCATAAGCGCCATTAGGTCTAGGATAGACTGTGTCCAACCGCGCCTGATGTTTTCCTTCCTGAGGATTTATTCCATAGGTATCTGTTGTTTCGATAAAAGTCCGACCTAATGTCTCCCAATTGCTGAAATCACCAGTCTCAAAACCACCATTTGGGAGTTGTGCATACACCGAACCTGCGCTGATCACGCTGGCTGTACCCAACAAGTTTAATATACCAGCTTTGAATAAGAGAGACATATCAGCATATTTGGTAGGATAGATATTTTTTATTGGCTTGGGGATTTAGGTTTAGCCAGATAAAATTCAGCCAATGCCGATTTGAAATTTTTCTTGTCAACCTAATCATAAGGGAGTTTCCTAAAAACTTATATGAAATTCTTATCAAGAATCAACCAGGCTTTGAGGTTTTTGTGCTCCTAGTTGCTTTTTTTATGGAAATTATAGAATTATATCTCAATTTAGATGACTACGTTACCGCCGACGACCAAATCGGAGGCATTGAAGTTTAGCAGTATGGCAATCGTCCTGAATGGTGCCGGTTCCAAACCGTCCTGATCGATTTGAACCCTGGTACTTGAGCCAGTTTGTACAAATTGCAGATATCCATCAGCAACTGGGTTATTGCCTAGATAGTCAAGTTCAGCAAATACCTGGGTGAGGACAAGTCTGTCTTCACTAGCACTGAAGTCAGTGATTCTGTCTGTACGTTCGTTGAAGCTCTCGAAGACGAAATCGTCACTTCCCATACCTCCAGTGATTATGTCACCATCTAAACCACCTAACAAAGTGTCATTGCCCTCACCACCAGTGATTATGTCTCTGCCCTCACCACCAGTGATGATATCGTCAGCATTAGTACCAGTTAAATAATCAGCATTTTTTGTGCCATTAATTTTCATTACAACCTCCAAGCAATTGGCTAGAGAGATACTCAAGTATCAATAGCAATTAAACCATGGGGAATTTATTCCCTGTGAAAACACTTCTATAATAGCTGTATCATAATATTTATACTGGTCTAGCATAGACTCCTAAGTCATTTTCGAGTGAGAGTTAGCCATTGGTTTTAACTAGATGAATCCTGACAATTTTCTGCAATTACTACAAACTGGAATTCGCGCCTCCTTGGGAGCGACAACTTTACTTGTGGAAACTCTACAAGATCCTAGAAAGCGAGAGGACAGTTTTTCACAATTACACTCAGATCTTAATCAGCAATTGAGTACGTGGGCAGAAAAAGGAGAACAAACTGAACAAGAAGCGCGTAGTTTTCTTGATCAACTATTGAGCAATCCAAGCAATTCGGGCAGTACCTCGGTAAATGTAACATCTGATCAAACCTCTGCAACTCCAACTACAAGCACTACCTCACCCCATACGCAGAGTTCTCTAGAGGATTTGACTGCCCAAATTGCTGCCCTCAGAACCGAGTTAGAGCAATTACGCCAATCGGACTCAAATAGCTGATTAATATATTTGTCTACATTTTCAGACAATCAAAACTACATCCATCTCCAGTTGTTTCTCCCCTCTGCTCCCAGGACCTAGGGTGGACTTAGTCACCCTAGTCTTGCGATGATCATGGTTACGATATTTGTCTACAGCTGAGCTAAGCCTCTCTTAAGCTAAGAACATGCTGCCTTAACTATTGCAAATAGCCAAAAACAAAAAAATTACGTTTCCGCTTTGCTTTGGAGTATAGAGGCAAATTGCCACAATTGTCCGAGGTTATTTTGGCATAATTCTCCAAATCTTCTTAACTCATATTTGGCCAAGCCGGATGATTAATAAAGGTGTTTGAGAGCAAATCCATGATGCCATTGCGGTTCAACAGTAGCAGTCAATTTTACTCTCAAATTGAGATTAACAGCATTAACCAGGCTTGAGATCGAAGTTTTCGGGTTAAGTTTGAACTCTACTGAATTAGTTCTCAGTCATTGTCCCACTCTTCAGAGCCCAATAAATCGCCAATACAGTCTCTGAGCAAGAAATCACACTCCTCGAGTTCACATTCGACACAAACCCACTCTCGGGCAGGGATATATTGGCAGAGGACATATATGGGTTGCCGACGACTGATAGTTCCCTTGTCCACTAGATGACGTGCTTCTTCTCTGATCACGTCGATGGAGTATCGGATTGAAGATGTAGGTTGCACCGTTTCAAGAATCATATGCATTAGCCGGGTAAGGTTATATAACAGGGGTACGATCAAATATTATCGAACTAGTCGTTATAGTGAAAATAAATTTATTTCAGTATATTAAACTACAACTAACTTTATTCTTTAATCAAAGTTATAAAATGTCAAGTTTATGAGAGTTTTCAAAATTCCCCCTTGAACAGCTCTCTAGTTACAGTTCATACAAGCGCGTTTTTTGCAAAAAATACAATCAAGTTACCAGCATACAGAGCTGGCATTAGTGCAAACTCGATCACGATTAAAGAAAATAGGTAACAGTATTCAACAATGTGCTTTGAGAGAACAGAACTTCAAGGGCAATTTCCTGAGCTTTGGGCATCTGTCCGTAGGAAAATACATAAGGCGTTTCTGGCGGCAATTCTGGTAAAAAACGCTTTAAAGCATAAGGGCTACCATAAACGACGATCGCTTGCAAAGCCTCGTTTTTTAATAATCTCTTTACTAAGTTCTCTGCGATTGGTGTTAGTCCAGCACTACCCCGAAAGGGGTTGCCACGGATGAATAGCTGTAGGAGAGTTAGTCTGGTTTCAAGAGCATTATCCATTGCTGCAATGGGAGTTGGGGTATGGCAGTCCACTAATTGCAATTCATAGCCCAACTTTCTTGGTAGAACTAATGCTGGTGAATTACGCCCCAGAAAGTTACAAATTAAGGCGTCATCAACTACAATCAGGTTGCGCAGTTGGGGTTGGCTGTTGATAGACTCTGGCGGCAGAGGCAGTGAACCTCCAACCGACTGGGAATCTTGCAAAATACTAGCAGCAGTTGCTAGAGCCGCAGGTTGTGCTAGTGGTGAAAGAGAGTTTGTAATCGAAAACTTACCCTCAGAAGCTTCTACTCTGTTCCTATGCTCCTGGGCTGCCCTGATAACCTTAGTTTTAGCTTTCCAGATACGCTCTAGGGATGCTTGAATTCGCTCTCTAGAGAGTTGCCCTGTCAGTACAGCCTCACAAACTGCTTTAATGGAGCCTTCTGGATTGGCAGGCATCAGCAAAATATCTGCTCCGGCTTCTACAGCCATAACTGGGGCAACTTCTGCGCCATAGCGATTGGCAATTGCACCCATTACCAGGGCATCTGTAACGATCAAGCCCTCAAATCCTAGATTTTCCCTGAGCAAATTAGTCAAAACCTGCTCAGATAAAGTTGCCGGGTGTTGGTTGTCCCAAGTTCTAATCAGGAGGTGGGCACTCATGATGGCATCTACTCCAGAAGCAATCGCAGCTCTGAAGGGGGATAATTCCACTTGCTGTAGTCGTGATCCTGAGTGAAGAATTACTGGTAGGTCTAGATGAGAATCAGTTGCGGTGTCACCATGACCAGGGAAATGTTTGGCAGTAGTTAAGACTTGATAGTGTTGAGTACCTCTTATGAAAGCACAAGCCAGTTGACTTACTATTTCTGGTGTCTCAGCAAAGGACCGGACATTAATCACTGGGTTTTGGGGATTGTTGTTGACGTCAACTACTGGTGCCAGTAGCCAATTGATGCCAATGGCTAAGGCTTCTTGAGCGGTGATTGCCCCCATTTGCTCGGCATAAAATTGGGCTTGAGTTAAATCTTGCTGTGCCACTGCCCCAACTGCCATTGGTGGTGGAAACCAGGTGGCACCTGTGAAACGCTGACCAACACCTTCCTCGATGTCGGCAGCGATTAGTAAAGGCATTTTTGCCCAGTCTTGCAGTTGCTGCGATTTAAGTGCTAGTTCGGCGGCACTCCCTCCTAGTAAGATTACTCCCCCAACACCTAAATCTTGCAACCAAAACTGTAGCTGCTGAGCCGATGCTTCCCAAGCTGGGTACTGAATTTGGTGATCAAACAGGTACCCAGAGGCTCGCACCACAACCATCTGGGCTACTTGTTCTTCTAGGGAAAGGTCTTTCCAATCAGGCAGTGATTTCACTGTTGTTCTTCTGGAATAACGTCTTCCCATCCCTTGTTTTGGCGCTCTTGAGAGAGCTGGTTAAGCAGTGATAACATGCGGTCTCCATGCTCTAAACCTCGGTCTTCTCTAAAGAGTACCTCTGGAGTGCGGCGCAGACGAATCCGCTTCCCCAACTCCCGTCGAACGTAGCCTGTGGCTGACTTTAAACCAGCCATGGTCTCAGCTCTTGCCTCATCTGTACCATAGATACTGACATAGATTTTGGCATGCTGGAGGTCTCCAGAAACGTCAACGTAGGTAACGCTAACCATACCTGCACCCACGCGGTCATCTTTGATATCGTGGAGCAGCATTTGGCTAACCTCCTGTTTAATCAGCGAGGACACGCGAGAAACACGGCGACTTGTAGTCATAAAGCCCCCTTACTTTCAGTCTGGGCAGTGGTTTCCAACGTTACTAGTTTGACATACTCCGTTAAAAACTCCAGCTATAGTTTCCTGAACTCAGCTACGTTAAACCTAACCCCAGCATGGCGCGGAGGGTGAAGGTAATGAAGAAAAATCCTGCCACTAACAGACCAATAAAGGCGATCGCGCTTACAGGACGTTCCAACAGAGGTTTAAATAGTAAAAACACAGAATAGAGGACGCCTAAGGAAAAGCTTATCAGGTAACGCGGGTAGCGGAACACGTTTTCCCAAAAACCATCAAACATAGTTATAACCGCTGAGATGAGAGCTTAAAAGGACTGTATCTTTACTGGTAGCATTTGTCTGTAAGTTCGACAAGTTATCTTTAGCGAATACTATCTTTGTTGGTCAAAGTAGGAAGCTCTCAGTTAGAATTTAAATTTTTAAAGAATCAGTAATTCCTAATCTATTTGTGACCAAATCCAATTTATCCAATTCCGAACAGTTCTTGAACGCCTTTCAATAGTTTTTTCATTTATGCCTAAATCACTTTCTAACATGAGTTGGCAAATTTCTGATTCGGAGGGTAGTTCTCCATTGTTTGCAGTCAATTCAAATACTTTGTAGAAAACTTGATTTTCTAGAATTTTTTTTATCAATTCAAGGTATTTTAATTTGTGCCTTTTTTTGAAGATATCTTTCCCTTCATCTGTTAACGAAAATATTTTTTCTTGGTTTGAGTTATTCTTTTGTACCAATCCCATATATCTACAAGCGTTAGTGTAATAACCTGTCTGTCTTTTATTGAATTGGTAATTTTCAGTTATTTCATCTTTTGTTAAATCTTTTTCAAAGAGTAAAGACAACAAGTCTATAATCCTTTCAAAATTATCTGCTTGTGGAAATGGTATATCAGTTATTTTTTCAACTATTTTGACCTGATTAAAAACATTACTAACATCACTTAACTGTATCTCTTCAGAATCAATGATATAATTTTTCTGCTTTAATAGAGTCGGGGAGTTATAATCAAAATCATCTTTAAACTTGTATATAAAAAAACTGAATACATCATTAGAATAAGTCATTAGTACAGGAACTACTTGCTTACTGACCTTGGATGACCACAATCTATATGGATAATAAAGCTGCCTAATCAAAAAGTCATCCACTGAATAATTTTTAGCTTCTACTAGTACTAAATAGTTATCGCTTTCAAATCCTGCATCGATTTCGCATTGAGAATTTTTCACGTTGATTGTAGAGGTTCCTGTTACTATATTTCTAATCGAAAAGCTGAAATTACCTGTAGACATTCTGCCTGAAAGTGTATAAGAGACAGGTTCGTCTACTAAATCGCCTATTATGCCTGCATTAAAAGCACAGTTTAAGGCAGAGTTTTCTGAGTAGAGGTTACTAGAATCTATACTCTCTATATGTTCAGGAAAATCTACAGTGATTTCTTCTATATTGCTGTCATACTCAACTTTTAAATAAGTATCAAAATCACCAATTACATATCTAGAACGTGATATGGGTAATATAGAAAGGTTGTTGTCTTTGAAAATAGCAGGTAAGTTAACATAATGGTCAAATTTTGCCATTAATCGACTTTCTCTTTCTTGATTGATTTTACTAGACTCAATTTCAAACAATCCATGCTTTGAGACTTGTTCTAATATTTGATATTTTTCAAATAAAGTTTCCCAAGCAATATCATTTTTAGTTTTTTTCTGTTCATTATTCATAATTTCTCACTAGGACTTCAGGAACTTTACCTCTCCTTAGAGCTTTGGAGTTTATTGCTCTTGTTGCTAAAACTTTGTCAATCTTATACGTACTATATAGATTCAGAATAAAGCCAGTGGCAGCGTTACTCAGCAAAATCTTGCAACCTCGAGTATCTAAGTCATCAAAAACTTCTTTTAAGCGTTTTTGTTCATCTCTATTGAAACAATTAACATCATACCCAGTAAAGGAAGAAGTGATAGAGACAGGATCATAAGGAGGATCAAAATATACAAAATCTCCCTTCTTGGCATCTGATACAGCTTCTTCAAAATCTTTGTTTAAAAAATCAATTTTATTCCTATTAAGATATTTGTTAACTGCTTTGAGTACTGCCTCATCAAGAATATTAGGTTTTTTATATTTGCCAAAAGGAACATTGAATTGACCACTTGAGTTAACTCGAAATAGACCATTAAAGCAGGTTTTATTCAAATAGATAATTCTAGCTGCTCTTTGAACTGCACCGTAGTCATTTTTATAGTTGTTAGAGCGGTCAAGATCTCTCATTTTATAAAAATAAGATTCTTGATATTGTTCGTGTTCTTCTTTATGCGTTCTTAATTGAATCATCAAATCATCTAAGGAATCTTTGATAACCTTATAGCAATTGATCAACTCTGAATTACTATCATTAACTACCGCTTTCTTGGGTTGTAATCCAAAAAGAACTGCACCTCCTCCTAAAAAGGGTTCATAGTAAGTTTGGTATTTTTTTGGTACATATTTTTGGATTTCAGGTAATAACTGCCTTTTCCCTCCCGCCCACTTCAAAAATGGTCTTACTAACTTGTTTTCTGTCACACTAATACCTCAGTAGCCACTCAGCAATTAATTCAACTTCCTTTTATAGTACTAATGTACTATAAAGAACTCATAGAAGCTGCTGCGTGTTCAAGAAACCAGCATATCTAATACCAAATCCGGTTATTATTTGTGGACTACTTACCCAAATCCCTAAATCTACTCTAGGCAAGGACTTTGATTTTAGCGCTAGTCCTTGAGGTTAATCACTTTGGCGATTGCCCTAGGAAAAGTCTTTTGGGCAATCGCAACAGACAAACGTCCCTAACTAAGCAATATTAAGCAATTGCCTGATTAATTTGGATCCAAGTTATGGGACCAACCTCCCCATCTTGGGTAAGCCCTTGAGCTTTTTGAAACTCAATGACAGCGGCTTTGGTTTTGGCTCCAAAATCGCCATCGGCATCTCCAGGCTGTAAATATCCCTGTTTGATCAATAATTCTTGCAACTCCTTGACATCTTCACCACTTCTACCTTCTTTGAGAAGCCGACGAGCAATGCTCTCGGTATCCTCTCCTTCACCCTTGGCAACCAGATCAATTTTTGCCCAAGTTGTCGGACCAACCTCCCCATCTTGGGTAAGCCCTTGGGCTTTTTGAAACTCAATCACTGCCGCTTTAGTTTTGGCTCCGAAATCGCCGTCAGCACTTCCAGACTTTAAATATTCCTGTTTAATCAAGAATTCTTGCAACTCCTTGACATCTTCACCGCTCCTACCCTCTTTAACAAGACGACGAGAAACACTATCACTATTATCGCTATTATCCTCCGCCAGCTTTTCGATTTGGGCCGAGGTTTTAGGGCCAGATTCCCCATCTGGAGTCAACCCTTGAGCTTTTTGAAACTCAATCACTGCCGCTTTAGTTTTGGCTCCAAAATAACCATCGGCATCTCCAGGCTGTAAATATCCCTGTTTAATCAAGAATTCTTGCAATTCCTTGACATCTTCACCGCTCCTGCCTTCTTTTAAAAGTCGGGACATAATCAAGCCTCCTTTGGCTTCAGAACTTTAGCAAGTAATAAGTAATAAATAATAAGTAATAAGTAATAAGTCAAGTAATAGGTGATAAATATTAAGTAATAAGTGACAATAACAACACTTATTACTTATTAGATTTTAGTTAAAGTTCTTGGTCATGACCATACTTTTCTCGAATCTGGGAATTAAAGTATTGACCAACTGACGGTGCATTCTTTAGTTCCTGATATACAGTTTTGGGAAGATCATGGTACTTGTAGACGCTGCCACTTTTGAATTCAACTCGCAGAATTTGCTTTTCTCCATCATAGTCAAAGGATTTAATTACATTGCTCTCATTCTTGAGCAAAGGAAAAGCGATCGCATCTCGAATGCTGGCACAATCAGTAAGTAGCATGACTAAGCGATCAATACCCATGCCCATACCGCCAGTAGGTGGCATACCATACTCTAAGGCTGTCAAAAAGTCTTCATCGACTTCCTGTGCTTCCAAGTCACCTGCTGCCTTTAGTAGCGCTTGTTTTTCTAGTCTTTCCCGTTGGTCTACAGGATCAGTTAATTCAGAAAAGCTATTAGCTGTTTCACGTCCAGCAATAAATAATTCAAAGCGTTCTACTAATCCTTGCTGGTGGCGATGGGGCTTGGCTAAGGGGGAGATTTCTACAGGATAATCTAGTACAAAGGTAGGCTGAATTAGAGTTTCTTCACACTTTTGCTCGAAGGCTTCATTGAGAATTTTGCCAATTGATGGGCATTCTTCTAAACCCTCAATTCCTACTTTTTGGGCTGCAGTTTTGGCTTCTTCCAGAGTCTGGAACTTGCTGAAGTCTAAACCTGTTTTTTCCTGCACTAATTCCTGCATTGTTACTCTACGCCAAGGTGAGCTCAAGTCAATTGCTTCACCCTGATAGGTAATTTCCAGTGTATCCAATACTTCTTGAGCAACGGAAGTAATAATATTCTCCGTCAGCTGCATCATATCATTGTAGTCAGCATAGGCTTGGTAAACTTCAATAGAAGTAAATTCGGGATTGTGGCGAGTAGAGACGCCTTCGTTGCGGAAAATTCTGCCTAACTCAAAAACCCTGTCAAACCCACCTACAATCAGCCGCTTCAAATGCAATTCTGTAGCAATCCTGAGGTACAACTCCATATCCAGGGTATTGTGGTAGGTGATGAAGGGACGGGCATCAGCACCACCTGCTTGGGTATTAAAAACTGGTGTCTCGATTTCAATAAAGTCTTGCTGTTCTAAATAGCGACGAATGGCTGAAGTAATTTTAGCCCGCAAGCGGAAGGTTTCCCGAACTGTAGGGTTAACAATTAGGTCAACATAGCGCTGGCGGTAGCGTTTTTCAGTATCGGTAAGACCATGCCATTTATCGGGTAAAGGCAAAAGGGACTTAGTCAGCATAACGTAGCGGCTGACATAGATTGAGAGTTCACCCTTTTCGGTGCGCTTAATTGTACCCTTGACCCCGATAATATCACCAATATCGGTTAGCTGCTTGAGGTGGTTAAAGGCATTAGGCACATCTTCCATCTCAGCGGTGATTTTCTTCTTGTCTAGATAAAGCTGAATTGTGCCAGTTTGGTCTTGCAGATTGAAGAAAGCCAGTTTGCCGAAGACGCGACGTGCTAAAATGCGACCTGCGATCGCTACTTCTAAATCCACTTCTTCGCCATTGGGCAACTCAGCAAATTTCTCCTGGAGTTCTGCCGTGTGGTGGGTAGACTCCCAGCGGTAGGCATAGGGATTGATGCCCAAAGTTTTGAGCTGTTGGACTTTCTCTAGCCTAGCGGCGCGGATCTCATCTAGAGTTGAGAGGCTTGGCTGTGGAGGTGGTGATTGCTTAGAGGACATAGTAGCGAGTAACTGCAAGTAGTTGAAGGCTTAACATCATTAAAGCATTAAGCGCTTGCTTGATATGGCTGTTGAAAGCAACAGGACTTTGGTTCAATTTTAGCTAACGGGAGATTTGGGGGACTATCAGCCCTAAGATTTAACCTAAGATTTAAGGGCGCACCGCTGTGCGCCCCTACATTCAGCCTCGGGTAGATTTCACCTGTAGTGCGATAAAACTCTACTTTCGAGTTACGGGATGAGTACTCTCGGCTTAGTGTCCCCTAAACATCAGTTCTTTTTCCGGCAGCATGTACAGTGAAACAAATCCTAATTCTGTCTTGTGTGATGCCAAGATGGTAACACTAAAAGATGTTTCATCTTCTAACCTTCGGTGTCGCATTTCCGCCGAAAGCATTTCTAGACGGACTGGGATCACATCTTGAGCTGGTAGATTGGGTAATAGTGAACCACGACCAATAACTTCCTTGTTTTCACCTTTATGTGACCATAAAGTCATTCTGACTTCGTAATCATTTTTGGCATTACCAGAATCTATTTCAATGCCAGTCACATTAGCGATTACCACGACATAATCAAGATCAATGTCTTTCTTTAATCGTGCGCCTACATCTGATAAATGGGCTACGTAATGAACTACTCCGCCTTACTTTGTAGAAGGCGAAGTTTCAGCTCCGCCACTATCGGTAATTAGAAGTTTTTGCCGCTTCCTCGCCCCCAGTTGCGCCATAGCTCCCGTATGTTTACGAGTCTTTGACGTAGAGCTTGAGGCTCCACGGTTAGAGAGGTTCGTCCCGAACCCCTGTGCCTGTAGGACACACACCATAGCAGCGGCTACGTCTCTGTCCGTTGTGAAACCACAGTGCTTACACTCATGGACTCTTTGGCTCAAATCTTTAGGCTCAGTTTTCCAGCACTTAGGGCATCGTTGGGTTGGCTTAATTTTTGTGGTCTTGACTTCGATGTAGACCCCGCCAGCCTCCTCAACCTTATACTTAACCTTTTGCTTGAAAGCACTAATTCCTACGTCTAGAAGTGAGCGATTAAGTCCGGCTTTTTGACGTTTCCTCTTGCTACCTTTTTTGGCTTTACGAGTCATCCCTTTCAGGCTTAACTCTTCTGTAGCGACCAGGCTATTACTGCTGACAATTTGTGCCGCTATTTTATGTTGCCAGTCATCTCGTTGATTGGCTACCTTGCTGCTCAGCTTGGAGACAATTTTTTTAGCTTGCTTCCAACGCTTAGAGGCTAAGATCTTTTTCTTTCTGTTGGGGGTTTGTTTGCGCCTCAACCTCTTGGAGGCTTTTTTCACTTCCTCGCTGGTTTTAGCCAAAAATCTAGGGTTTTCTACCTTAGTGCCGTTAGACATTGCTACAGCAGTTTTGCACCCAAAATCTAAACCTATAGCACCAGTACTAGTGTCTCTAACTGGGTCACAATTGACGGTAATGCTAGCGTGCCATTTATGGTTTTTCCAGAGGATGGTGCAAGTGGTAGGTCTTCCCCAAGTCCTTGCCCTACCTCGCATTCGTATTTTACCAAGATTGGATAATTCCAGAAAACCATGCTCTCCAGTGGTATGTGTTTTCCAACCAGAACTACAAGGATAAGTCCACCCACGATAGAGTCTGCCAGACTTGAATTTGGGATATTTAGCTAAGCCTTTGAAAAAGCGATTGAAGGCAAAATCGACTCGTTTGAGAGTGGCTTGGAGAGCATGAGAACCCAGTTCTTTATATTCTGGGTGTACTTGTTTAAAAGCGGGTAAACAATTATTAAACTCAGCGAGACTGTCACCAATCCCGCTGGTCTTCAAAACCGTGCGTGAAGGTTTCCCCTCACACGGCTCCTCAACGATAAGGTGCTTGTCATGCATACCTCATTACCCATTTGTCCTCGACTCTTTCGAGTCTTTTGGTGGGCTTAGGCTTGGCACTGTTACAGCCAGATTGGTTGCCGAAACTGCCATCTGTGGCGGTCTTTGTGTCATGGCAATGTCTATGTAGAAGTTGCCAATTATCGTAGGAATCCTTTCCGCCTTGCGACTTAGGGATTCTGTGGTCAACTTCCATTACATCGTTTTCACGGAAAATTAATCCGCAGTGAGTACATTTCCCTTTCTGCTTCTTCAACAATGTTGCCAGTGTCTTAGGCATTTCAGGGTTGTTACCCATTCTTGAACTCCAATAAACCAAGTTGCCGTTGTATGGGGACGATTCGCCTTTAACCTTTACATAGCGCTTAATTGGCGTTTCGCTATGTTTCAGTAACCGCATAGGATTATTACCTTTTTGCCTGGTTGCGAATACCCAGTTGTCGCCGCCTATGGATTGCCAATACTTCTTTGACACCCATTCCCCGGATTTTTTGGGGTGTCGGCGCTTTGCCCAAGCTCTGAGCTTCTGGTACATGAGGTTATCTTGGTCACAGTAGGCTACCTTACTTACTTGTGTTGCGTAGTAGTTAGCCCATCCCCGAATAATCGGGTTCAGTTTCTTAATTAGCGCCACTTGTGGTGCATTCCTGTGGGCTTTGATAACTTCCGCAATTTGTTCGTAGTGTACCTTCTGCTTATCCTTGCTTGGGGTGATGATTGGCTTTATTCCTAGCAATCTTCCATATTTGTCTTTACCAGAGTGGTATTTACCCACCTTATATTGACGTATATTGAAACCAAGGAAATCAAATCCTGGCTGCTCTTGCTCATACTGGTTGAGGGTGTGAGCAAGTCTTGTTTTGCTAGGTTTTAGTTCCAAACCCATGTCTTTCAACCATTCCTGGATTATCTCCTTGCAACTTTGGACGACGGTTAGGTCTTCGTGGAGAATCACGAAGTCATCTGCATATCTAATCACGGATGGAGGATAGAATGTCTTCTTTACCCCGTTTTTTGAGTATCCCCGTTTTGGGAATACCTTTTTGATTAGATTTTCCATCCCGTGGAGGGCAATGTTTGCCAGTAATGGGGAAATGACCCCACCCTGTGGCGTTCCCTCAGTTGTTGGAAACAACTGCTTTCCGTCTATCACTCCCCCTTTTAACCATGCTCGAATTTGACGGCGTATGGTGGGAAATGTATTTAATTTTCTTAGCAGTGCTTCATGGTCGATTTTGTCAAAGCATTTAGCAATATCGGCATCAAGGACATATTTGCCCTTAAACTTAATTGCGTCATATATAGCCTGAACCGCATCGTGACATGAGCGTCCGGGTCTGAAACCATATGAGTTGGCTTCAAATCGCGCTTCCCATTCTGGCTCTAGCGCCAGTTTGACAAGTGCTTGCAAAGCTCGATCTTTCATTGTCGGGATGCCTAGAGGTCGTTTCTCTTCCTTTCCAGGTTTGGGAATCCATACTCGCCTGGTTGGGGCGACCTTTGAACATGGTTTTAAATTTTCAACCAAGATGAGACGTTGCTTTGGGGTCAGTGACTTAACACCGTCCACACCTGCCGTCTTCTTACCTTGATTGTCTTGCGTTACCCGACGAACCGAGAGACATTGTGCAGCCCAAGACTTCATCAGCATCTTCTGGAGTCTGCGAGTCATTCTCACATCGCCACGCTGAGAGGCTCGATAGATTCTCTTCTGCAACTTAAAGACTTTACGCTCTAGTTTTTGCCAGGGTATTGCCTTCCATTCCACCGTAGTCTTTAAACTCGTTTTAGACATTTGCATTGCTACTTAAGACTCTATCTTCCTTATCATCGTGAGTCTGTTGGCGTATCCCTCTTGTTAGTGGAGAGCGTTAGCTTCTGACTCAATCTTTCCTCCCATTGCTTGCGGTTGGCACCTACTCAGGCATCGACCTGACTGAGAGCATATGAGAGGTTATCTCGTTCCTGATAGCCATTGTTTGAACTTTTAGGATGGTACTATCCACCGGGTTTATAGGGAGTACAAGTTGGTCAACAACAAAATTGCCAACCCCTGTTTTCCTGTGCCTTTTGGCTCCAGTGTGTAAGCCTTATTCCACTGGTTCTGGGTAACGATGGTTCAGTAATACCTTCGTATCCCTATCCATTAAGTTCTTGCTCGATGGTTGCCGGATTAGGCTTCCAGCATTGCCACCTTTCACCCCCGCTTTAGGCTTTGATAACCAGTCTCAAACCTAGGGGACAAGGTTTAAAGAAAACCCTTGCTCTGTGTGCTTTTACTCCTGTACTTGGAGAGTAGGACTTGAGAGTTCTAGGATACTTTCTCTCACCTACATGGCTATCAAGTTGTCAAGGTTTAGACCTTGCAGGTAATCCTCTATCCATTTCAGGAATAGTTTCTACCTAACGATTCGCACCTGTTGTTCCCAGTAGTCAACCGAGTGATTAAGCCGCTGATATTGAGTCTTGCGATTATACAATGCTGCATTGTATAAATCTTTATGCATTCGCCTCCAATAATGCAACTTTTTCTCTTGACTTTTAGTTGGATACAGTCGAAAAGTTACGCGCCTCGTCTCCACTTACACCACCTCACTTGAGCGCTAATTATTGTTATATAATACCCTAGGTTAGACTGAATATGAAGGGTTTTCGGCAACTGAAGTTGCTCACACGGGCTATCCTTCCCCACCCTACTCCGTTGAGGGTGGGGATTGCCGCCGGGGATGTTCAAGCTCCTCTTCAAAAGAACTTGGTACATCCAACTGATCTGGATCTAAACTGAGCTGAGTATGCTGTGTATTAGAACACATTCGCTTATCATGCAGTTACAGCTGCAATTACACCAGCAAATTATCAAGTTCATAGAGCAAAAATCCAGATATTGCAATAAAACTTTACTAAAAAATGACAAAATGAACTCTCGACAACCTTGTTAACTTCAAAAAAGGGAGTTCGACAGACCTATCTCTGAATTGAAATTATCTGTTGATTGCTTATATTAATTGAAATAGCTTTAATTGCAGCAATTATTATCTTTTGATAGTAGCAAAGAAAAATACCACTGCCAAGAATATATAGCAGTCGCCACAACTGTTAGGACAGTTTCTTGTTCCCTGTTCCCTATTCCCTTTAATCCAAAATAGGATGTCCTAACCGCCCTGTCGGTTGCTATATGTACCCAAAAGAGAATTACTGTTCCCTTTTAGCATTATCCTTAAGCCAATTATTTATACGTGTAAAAACTGATTGTGCTGCTTGTGCAAGCTGCTGCCTACGATTCCATTTTTGGAAAGCTTGTTCATATTCTTCGCCATGTAGTTGATAGTTATTCCAAACTTGTAGAGCTAGTCCAAGTCCCCAAACTAATAAAATGTATAAAGACCAAGATAGATGACCAGCAGTTAGAAAGTTCAAAACCACTAAAAAACTATTGGTGATTAAGTATTTACCAATACTTTGCCTTAACTTACTGCGTCTATAGATATTAAACTGGTCACGCTGTTGCTGCTCTTGTTGCTGGAGGAGCCATTCCTGTTCTGCTTCCAGGAGAGTATCGCTAGTAATACCTAATTCACTAGCCATTTCTACAAGCTGCTCACGAGAAAATTCTCCACCGTCAACCTGACGCGCGATTGCCAAATTGAGGATTTGCTGAATATCTTCTTGGTGGTAAGAGCGGGAAATTTTGGTTTCAGGGACAGACATGATCTAGTTATGGCTGAATTTTGGTAAATTATTTGGTGCCTAGAATCACGATGCCGCTCAAGGCACGAAGGGCAGTGCTTACTTTATTATTATGACGATGCTGGTCAGGATACGGCAAACAATCTTAATTCCCTAAACCGAACTCCAAAGGACGGCTCTTACGAAATTGGGGAGCTAAACCCATCTTTTACATTTAGTTACGATAGATTCATAAGTATCTAGGCTAACAAACGGTCTGAAGATCAAGATTTGAGGTATTTCCTATGAACGGTAGCATTCGTCTTGGCAATTTATTTGGGATTCCATTATATGTGCATCCGTCCTGGTTTTTAGTCTTAGGCTTAATGACATTTTGGTATGGGGGGTATTTGGCAAATCAATTTCCAGGATTAATGGCTCCCTTACCCTTATTGCTGGGCTTAGTTGCTGCTTTGCTATTGTTTGCCTCAGTCTTGGCTCATGAACTAGGACATAGTTTAGTAGCTATCAGGCAAGGAATAGAGGTTAAATCAATCACGCTGTTTTTGTTTGGGGGCTTAGCTAGCCTGGAGAAAGAATCAAAAACTCCAGCTGAAGCTTTCTGGGTAGCGATTGCCGGGCCTGCTGTCAGCTTGATACTATTTACTCTATTGAAAATGCTTAGCATCGGTATTGGCATCTCAGGACCGCTATCAGTAATAGTTGCCATGGTTGCTACCATCAACTTAGTCCTGGCATTATTTAACCTAATTCCTGGCTTACCTCTTGATGGAGGTAACATCCTCAAGTCCTTAGTTTGGAAAATTACTGATAATCCCTATAAAGGGGTGGTTTTTGCTAGCCGTGTTGGTCAGTTAGTGGGCTGGTTAGGCATTAGTTTTGGACTAATACCGATACTGATGTTAGGTCGCTTCGATAATATTTGGTTGGCGTTAATGGGTTGGTTCTTGCTGCAAAATGCTGGTATGTCTGCCCAGTCTGCCACAATTCAAGACAAACTTAAGGGTTTGACAGCAGAAGATGCAGTGATCCCCAACAGTCCAATCGTTGCTGCTGACTTATCTCTCAGAGAGTTTGCCAATGAATATATTATCGGCAAAAATCAGTGGCACAAGTTTTCCGTTACTGATGAAGAAGGTCAATTGTTGGGCGAGATTGCCGTCGATGAGATGAAAATGATCCCCACATCAGATTGGCCCAATACTCCAGTTAGAAAACTGATGCAAGCTGTTGATCTTTCGACAACAGTTCAATCAGATCAATCACTCTTGGAAGTAGTAACCCTATTGGAAACGGGAAAGTTAACCCAGCTGCCTGTAGTTCGCGACAATGGTGTGTTGGTAGGACTTTTGGAAAAAGCTTCTATTATCCGCTTACTGGAGACAAGAGCCCAAACTAAGCTGGCGTGAAGACAAGACAACCAGGCCGCATAGAAGGTACTGCTAATTGTTGACTTGCCCTACTCAACTACCTCGGAAAAGGAAACTCTCAGATGTCCGAGGGCTTGTTTGAGCGATGCCACAAAAGGAAGCTAAAGCAACCAAGTTTTTCTAGCAAAGTCGGCAGGTTTGTCAGCTTCCTTTTGAATCGGTCTTTGTGGTTGTTTAGGCGGTACATTAGGTCTCTGGGGCTTGAGAGCAGATCCCTGGGGTTTGAGAGCTGTACTTCCTGGCTTAGCTTTACTTCCAGCCTTGAGAGTTTTAATTTCCTCAGCTAGTTTCTCGTTTGCCTTAGCAAGTTGCAGGGCATCTTGTTTAGCTTGCTCTCGCTCGGTTTTAGCTTGCTCCAGCTCAGTTTGAGATTGCTCTCGCTCGGTTTTAGCTTGCTCCAGCTCGGTTTTAGCTTGCTCCAGCTCGGTTTTAGCTTGCTCTAGCTTAGTTTGAGATTGCTCTAGCTCAGTTTTAGCTTGCTCTCGCTCGGTTTGAGATTGCTCCAGCTCAGTTTTGGCTTGCTCTAGCTCTATCTTCAGCTGTTCTATTTTTTCTAACTCTGTTTGCAGTTGACCCATTTGTTGTTGCTGCTGTTGTAGCTGTGATTGCAAATCAGTAATTTGCTGCTGTAAGTGGCTTTCTTTTTGACCCGCTTCTTCCAAAGCGTCTTTCAAATCGGCGAAAGATTCGTCCTGAATTTGCACTTCCTCTAAGGCGGCTCTCAACTCTTTGACCGTTGCCTCTAACTGAGCTTTTGTGGGAGTTGAGCGTCGGGAACTAGGTGTATTCATCTAACATTCACAGCTGATAACCCTTCCTCCACAGAGGGAAGGAAGCCGCGCCTCCAAATATATTTACCAAATAAACGCAAGTTTCTCAAAATTATTTACATTTAGTTACACACTCTAGCTTATTTCCACCTACTTGCTGAATTCTGGAGATTCTTCCAGAAACATACTCGATCTTTTCTCCTGTCTTTGCTGTTGTCTATCAGAGTGTCTGAGACCCCATTCATGCATTGAGTCGATAATAGGCTTGAGACTCTTTCCCAACGGTGTTAGGGAATATTCTACTTTGGGAGGAACCTGCAAGTACACCTCTCGATGCACAATGCCATCTGCCTCCATTTCTCGCAGTTGTTGGGTGAGCATCTTTTGGGTAATTCCGTGCAAAGCCCGGTGAAGTTGCCCAAAGCGCCTCACGCCCTGAAACAACTCTCGAAGAATCAAGACTTTCCAGCGCCCACCAATCACCTTCAAGGTCGTTTCCACTGGACAACTGACTTTGTTGGTGTCTGCTGCTTTGCTTCTCATAGTATCTTTTTGGGTACTATCTTACTTTAAAGTGCATACTTTACATAATATCTGTACCGATTATAAATTAGAAATATACCAACAACAGCTGTGACTACTCCACACACTGACCCTTCGGGTACAGACGTGGGGCATCTGAATCAATTACCGGAGGAATGGGTTAACGAAATTTTGCGTGGGACTTGAATGCTCCGTGTCTCCGTGTCTGGAGCGTCTCCGCGTCTGGAGCGTCTGCTTACTTAATTTCCCCACGCCTTTTTTCGCTCACCCCAGAGGAATAGAGTTCAATAGGAGGAAAAAATGATTACTACTCGCAAAGCCCAAGATAGGGGGCACGCTAATTATGGTTGGCTTAACACTCACCACACCTTTTCCTTTGCTAACTACTATGATCCAAAGCATATGGGGTTTCGTGCCCTGCGAGTGATTAATGAAGACCGCGTTATCTCTGAGGCTGGCTTTGGGGTACATGGACATCGCGATATGGAAATTATCACCTATGTCTTGGAAGGTGCGCTAGAACATAAAGATAGTATTGGTAATGGTTCAGTGATTCAACCAGGGGATGTACAGCGCATGAGTGCTGGTAGGGGCATCCTGCACAGCGAGTTCAATCACTCCCATACCCAACCAGTTCACTTCTTACAAATTTGGTTGCTACCAGACACTAAAGGGCAAGCACCAAGCTACCAACAGCAAAACTTTGGGCTGGCAAAGGAACCGGGTAGATTGCAGTTAGTTGCAGCTAAAGATGGCAGGGATGGGGCTCTTACAGTTCGCCAGGATGTAAACTTGTATGTTGCGGTTATCAACAAAGGCGATCGCCTTTGGCATACTTTAGAACCTCAGCGCTATGCTTGGCTACAGGTGGCACGGGGTGCAATTACTTTCAACGGTTTAACCCTTAACACCAGTGATGGAGCAGCTATCAGCGAGGAAACTAATCTCGCAATTACAGCGACTGAAGATGCAGAAATTCTGCTATTTGATTTGGCTTGAGAGTTCCTGCTCGTGCTTGACATCTCCCCGCTGTGAAAAACGGGGATTCTAATGGCTACTTCATCGACGATTCCTTTGTGGCAGTTTAACAATCGAAAACCAGAAGTCTTCAATCGACTTCATAATCCGTGTAAATTCTTCTAGACTTAGGGGTTTACTAATGTAGCAATTAGCTCCTAAATTATATGATTTTAAGATATCTTCATCTGTATCTGAGGTCGTTAAGACGACAACAGGTATACTCTTGAGATTATCATCGCCTTTGATTTCCTTTAACACCTCGCGACCATCCTTGCGTGGCAGGTTGAGGTCCAGTAAAATCAGGTCAGGTTTGGTGGCATTGGCATATTCACCTTCTCGGCGGAGGTAGGTGATTGCTTCAACCCCGTCTCTGACTACATTGAGTTTGAGGCGTAATTTGGAATCTTCTAAGACTTCCTCAGTAAGGAGAATATCTGCGGGGTTGTCTTCAACTAATAGAATTTCGGCTGGGCTAACAATCATGGGTAAAGGGGGAGAGGGGGAGAGAGGGAGAAGAATCTTGATGTCCTGTTTCCAAAATTAGGGGCTAGGATTAAGTAGCAGGCATAGTAAAGAAGAAAATGCTACCTTGTCCTGGCTCAGACTCGAGCCAAATTCGTCCGCCGTGGTGCTGCACAATCTTTTTGCAGATAGCTAGTCCAATGCCTGTGCCTGGATACTCTTCTCTGGTGTGCAGGCGCTGAAAAATCAAAAAAATCCGTTCTGCATATTGCGGTTCAATTCCAATACCGTTATCTTGAACAGAAATTGTCCAGAATTGGTCATTTCTTATTACCTTGATTTGAATTAATGGCGACTGGCGGTTACGGAATTTAATGGCGTTAGTAATCAAATTTTGCAGCAATTGTCCCATTTGTGAGGGATTAGCCTTGAGAGTGGGTAAAAATTCAGCTCTAATCACCGCTTGGCTTTCCTCAATAAGACTACTTAAATCCACTAGAACTTGATTGAGAATAGCTCCTAAATCCGTAGTTTCCAGAATCAGCTCTCCTCTACTTGTCTGTGAGTAGGTGAGTAAGTCTATAATCAACTTCTGCATCCTGACTACACTATCAGTAATATAATTGATGTATTGATCAGCTCGCTGATCCAAGCGATTCCGGTAGCGCTTGACTAACAAGTCTGTGTAACTCTTGATTTGACGTAGCGGTTCTTGTAGGTCATGGGAAGCGATGTGGGCAAATTCTTCGAGTTCTCGATTGGAGTTGGCTAACTCCGCTGAGAAATGGCGTGTTCGCAATAGAACCTCTACTCTCAAAAGCAGTTCCATTTTCTCAATGGGAGTGATAATCACTTCATCGACAGTATGCCGTAGGTCATCAGTGACCATACCCACATCTGGTCGAGAAGTGAGCAACAGGAAAGGAAGTAAAATCGGTTCTTCGGATTTCCTTCTCACTTGCACTTGTCTTTGCCATCTCTTGAGTGCCAAACCATCAACAATACAGAGATCGAAGGGAAGATTGAGGGAGGACTCGTCCTGATACTGGTAAGCTTGATAGTTCTGTTGCAATAGTTCTAACAACAGGCGGGAGTTAATTTTGTTTTCTAGTAGCAGCAAGATTTGTTTCATGGTTGTTGACCTAAAACAGAGCGAATCAGTCCTAGCAACTCAGCGATGGCAAGGGGCTTAACCAATACACTCCGAGCACCGGAAACCAGACTTTGTCGCTCAATAACTGCGTTTGAGTGAGGCGAAATCACTAGAAAAGGAATTCCAGTAGTCTGTAATCGTTTACAACTATCCCAAATACGCTGGTCGAAACCACTGATATCAATCAGAGCAAACTGGAGGTTAGGCATAGTGGTCAAGATTTGCTCGAAACCTTCTGCGCTAGAGGCTTGGAGAATTTGGTAACCCGCTTTACCAAGGAATTGCCCCAGCAGTTCTAGATTACGTTGGTTGTAGGCAATAATTAATATTGTCGGTTGGTCACTCATTTATTCTCTGGTTTGTTACAAGCCACCGACAGCCTCAGTTGACTCTTGCTCAATGGTCATTGAAAGATTTATCGATTAGTTCAGGAGTACCAGTGAGAATACCGCGCAGTTGAGTGAGGGGATTACCGACTTTAATACCGTAACGAGTAATTTCAATCTCCCGCATCGTTTTCTCAAAATTGCTCAGCCGTTTTTTGAGTACCCCAATCGCCTTGCGTATCCCTCCTTGGAATTCTAGATAGCGCAGAAAGACGATGTTATCAGCTATGTAAGAAATACCGAGTTCTGTGGCTCGAAAGTCACCAGTAATAGCTTCCACTTCGTTGATTAAAATTACGGTAACGCCCTGGCTCTGGAGGTACTTGCACAAACTGTGTAAATTCCTGGTTAGTTCCTGTTTCTGGAAAGAGAGTTGATAGCCCGCAATGCTATCAATCATGATAATTCTACTTCCTTGCTCTTCAACTTCTCTTCGCACCTGATTGGCAAACTCGTCAGGTGCTATCGAGAGAGGCTCCAACTTAACAACGGAAAGGGTTCCCCGTTCCATCATTGCCCTAACAGGAATGTTGATCGATTCACACCGACGTAGCAGGGTTTCCTTTGCCTCTTCAAAAATGTAGGCTACAGAGCGTTCGCCTCTACCTGCTGCTTCTTTAATAAACTGCATTCCTAGACTAGTCTTACCCACACCACTAGGTCCGGTGATCAAGGTGACAGTTGCTCGTTCCAAACCACCTTCGAGGAGTTCATCAATTTCTGGAATACCAGAGGAAATCACATCCATAGATAATTCTTCTCCGTAGGTAAGGGGAATGAGCTTCGGGAATATTTCCATACCCCTTGCCCCCAGCCGCATTGTATGCATACCCTTAGTAAATTCAGAGCCACGAAACTTGGAGACGCTCAAGCTACGTTCTTCAGGAGAAAACTCTAAGTTAATGATCCCATCAATAATGAATTGCAAATCTTCGTCTGGTGCTTCTCTACCGAATTCTGAGGACAGCAATACGGTAGCATTGCGACCAATTAGAAACTCTAAGAAAGCTATGACTTGCCTGCGAAATTGGAAGGAATCCGTTGCCAAATAGCGGAATTGGGTAATCGAGTCTACAAATACCCGTTGAGGCTCGATTGACTCCACTTGCTCGATAATCTGCTGAGTAATTGGCCCTCTTTCTACTTCTGCTGGGGAAAAGATATCGTAAGTCTGGATCTGGGTAAATAATTCTGGAGTAGGACTCAGGTCAAGGATCGGAACTCCCTCAATATTGAAGCCCATGGCTGTGGCATTGCGGCGTAATTTTTGTTCCGTTTCTACCAAGGTAATAAACAGTGTATTCTCACCATTACTATGACCTGCAGAGAGGAAATGGAACCCAAGTGTCGTCTTGCCAGAGCCTGGTCCTCCTCGTACTAAATAGGTTTGACCTGAGAGCAAGCCACCATTAAGCAGTTGATCTAATCCTCTAATTCCTGTAGAGAGGCGGTTTGGAGACATATTAATTACTTTTATGTTAAGGACTATAAGTACAAGCCCATAACGAACTTATAAAAATTTTATTCTAAATTGTCGTTAACTCTCTATTCTTAAGGGAAATGCAAGAAATAAATTATCCATTTGACGCCAGAAACACGACCATTCAGATTCTTCTCCCCGAGCCATCCCCCCATCGGGTGAGCGAAAAAAAGAGTGGGGCAAGGAGTAAGCAGACGCTCCAGACGCGGAGAATTCAAATCCCACGCAAAATTTCATTCACCCCCCCATACCCCCTACTCGATTGGATATTTTTTTATTTGGAAGTCCTTAAGTCTCATGGCGCAGTCACTGGTAGTTGACTCTAGTGTTTTCTGTTTTTGCAAGTAGGGAGCAAGGAAATTTCGCCCCTATTGAATCTATTAGATCAGAAAAAAGATAATAAAAGCCGAACTCAAACTAGCTTGTTGCAAACTCCAGAACCCAGTCCAATGTATTTAACCATCCAAAGCTTGCAGCAGCAAGTAGAGGAGCAGAAGGCACAATTAAAACAAATTAATGAGCAGTTACAGCAGGAAGTGGCACACCGAAGCAAGGTAGAAGAGGCACTGCAAAAAGCTCAAGAGTGCTTGGAAAACAAAATTCAAAAACGAACACTTCAACTGGCACAGGTTAATACCCAGCTAAGGCAGGAAATTAGAGAGCGTAAGCAGTCAGAAGCTCTACTGCGCGAGAGCCAAGAGCGATTCCGTGTCACCTTTGAGCAAGCGGCTGTCGGTATTACCCATGTCGGAACTGAGGGTCATTTTCTGCGAGTTAACTCGAAGCTTTGCGATATTCTGGGTTACACCCGTGAGGAAATACTCAGGCTAACCTGCCAGAGTATTACTCATCCTGATGACCTTGATGGTGAACTTGAGTATGTCCGTCAGATGTTGGTTGGTGAGATTGAGGCTTATTCACTTGAAAAGCGTTATATCCGTAAGGATGGGAAGTATATCTGGACAAATCTAACGGTTTCACTAGTACACCACACTTCAGGGGAACCTAAATACTTTATTGCTGTGGTTGAAGACATTAGCGATCGCAAAGGTGTAGAAAGCGAAATTAAGCATGCACAAGCAGAAATTCAGCAACTGAATGAAACTCTAGAACAGAGTATCACTAAACGCACTGCTCAACTAGAGGCAGCCAACCAAGAATTAGAAGCATTTTCCTACTCAGTTTCCCATGACCTGCGGGCACCCCTGCGAGCCCTCCATGGCTTCTCCGGCATCTTGAATAAGCGATACGGTTATCAACTCTCTCCCAAGGCCAAGCACTATCTCGAGAGAATCGAGGTGAATGCTAAGAAAATGGGTTGCCTGATTGATGACCTCCTGAAATTTTCCCGCCTCAATCGCCAGCCTCTTAACAAACAATGGGTTGACATGATGGCAATTGTGCGCGAAGTGTTCCAAGAACTTGATGAACAGCAATTAAAACGACAAATAGAATTTGAGATTGCAAATATACCTCCTTGCCAAGCTGATCCCGCTCTGCTTCATCAGGTTTGGATAAACCTGATTAGCAATGCTCTCAAATACTCTAGTCAGAGGAAAATTGCTCAGATTAAACTTGGTTGTAAGAACGTTAACCATGGGTTAGCTTACTACATTAAAGATAATGGCGTTGGTTTTGATATGCGATATAGTCACAAACTCTTTGGTGTTTTCCAGCGCTTACACACTGAGGAGGAATTTGAGGGTACAGGTGTAGGGCTAGCCAACGCGCAGCGCATCATCCACCGCCATGGTGGGTGTATCTGGGCAGAGGCAGAAGTTAACCAGGGTGCAACATTTTATTTCACATTAGAAGGAGGTTCTGCAATTGACCAACAACTGGAAGGAGCGCCCAATAGAAGTTCTGCTGGTTGAAGATAATCAAGATGATGTAGAATTAACACTCTTTGCCCTAGAAGAACAAGGATTAAAAAATAAGATTAAGGTCGTCGGTGATGGTGCAGAAGCACTCTCATTCCTCTGGTGTACTGACCAATATGCTCACCGCAATCCTAACCAGAATCCCAAGCTGATTTTACTAGATTTAAAGTTGCCAAAAGTTGATGGTTTAGAAGTACTCGAGTTTCTCAAATCAGATCCTCGCACTCAATTGCTCCCAGTGGTAATACTTACCTCCTCTCGCGATATTCAAGATGTTACCAAGGGGTACACTTTAGGGACGAATAGCTATATTGTCAAGCCAGTAGATTATGACAAATTCACTGCTGCTGTGCAGGAATTAAGTCTCTATTGGCTTGGGCTTAATCAGCCACCTTACTTTTAGAGAAATCTATAAATTTCTAAAGAGGATAAGATGTCGATTCCCCTGCGCGTCTTGGTTCTGGAAGACTCCCCAGATGATACAGAATTGATGCTTGAAGAATTGATTCAGGCTGAGTTTGCTCCAACTTGGCAGCGGGTAGAAACAGAATCGGAGTACCTGGCACAACTGAGCCAGGATATTGATGTTATCCTCTCTGACTATACTATGCCGCAGTTTGATGCTCCTAGGGCACTGGAGTTGCTGCAGGAGCAGGGTTTAGATATTCCCTTTATTGTTGTCACCGGTAGTATCACTGAAGCAACAGCCTTAGAATTAACCCAATCGGGGGCTAGTGATTACCTAATTAAAGACCGCATGGCGCGCCTAGGAAGAGCGGTTGCCCAAGCAATTGAAGAGAGGCAACTGCGCCAGGAAAAACAAAAAGCTGAGTTAGCCCAGCGCACTAGTGAAAGACGCTTCCAAGCAATTTTCAACCAGACGTTTCAATTTATTTGGCTGCTGACACCTCAAGGCAAAATTCAGGAAGCTAACCAAACCGCCCTTGATTTTAGCGGCTTGCAGTTAGATGAGGTAGTAGGCTGTAACTTTTGGGATACTCGATGGTGGAGATTTGTTAGTGCTATCCAGGCAAAGTTGCAGGAGGCTATCTCCCAAGCAGCAGAGGGTTATTTGGTGCGCTGTGAAATCGATATTTGGGGTGCTGACTCTCAAATGGTAAAGATTGACTTCTCCCTGAAACCCTTCACTAATCAAGAGGGTAAAATCATTCTACTGGTTGCAGAAGGTCGCGATATTACTAAGCGCCAGCAAGTAGAACAGCAATTGCAGCAGCTTAATGTAGAACTTACCCAGCGCGTAGAGGAACGAACAGCTGATTTAGCCCACAGCAATCAGCAGCTGCGCCTTGAGATTGCTGAGCGCCAGCAAATGGAAGCAGCACTCCGCCAAGAGCGCGACTTGATGAATTGGCTGCTAGAAAATAGCCCTGCTGGAATGGTGGTGATTAACCACCAAGGAAAAATCATCTTTGCTAATAAGCGTGCTGAGGAAATTTTGGGCTTGACAAGGGCTGAAATTATCAATCGCACTTACAATGATCCCACTTGGGGGAGTACTACTCTTGACGGCTCTCCCCTGAGTGAAGAGCAATATCCTTTTAGACGCATTTTGGTAGCAGCAGAACCAATCTATGATATGAGACATGCCATCCAATGCTCAAATGGAGAGCAAGTTTTACTTTCCATTAGTGGCGCACCTCTGTTTGATACTTCGGGTCAGGTGGATAGAATTTTATTCACCTTAGATAATATTACTGAGCGCCAGCAACTAGAAGCAGGACTGCGCAAAGCTTTAGAAGAAGAAAAAGAACTAAATCAACTTAAGTCTAACTTCATCTCCATTGTTTCCCACGAGTTTCGCACTCCGATGACTAGTATTAAAATGTCGGCTGATTTGCTTAAACGTTATGGTCAGAGAGCTTCAGATGAAAAGAGAAATCAGCATCTGTTGCGCATTGAAAAATCGATCAACTATATGACTCAACTCATAGAAGATGTAATCACAATCAGTCGTACTGAAGCTGGAGTACTACAGTTTCGTCCTGAGACTTTGGATTTAGTCCAATTCTGTCAGGAGTTAATTACAGATCTGCAGACAAGTACACTCAAGCAGCACAAGTTAGTGTTTACTAGTCAATATGACTGTTGCCTTGCCCAAATGGATGAAAATTTGCTACGGCTCATTTTCTTGAATCTGCTCTCAAATGCAATTAAATATTCCCCAGAAGGAGGAGAAGTAATTTTCAGTCTCACCTGTAGCGAAGATGTTGCTGTTTTCCTGGTGCAAGATTCAGGCATTGGCATTCCGCCAACAGATCAGCAAAGATTGTTTGAGTCATTCCAGAGAGCAAGTAATGTCGGCAATATTCCAGGCACAGGTATAGGGCTAGCAGTTGTTAAAAAGGCAGTTGATCTCCATAGTGGTCAGATTACTCTCAAGAGTGAGGTTGGGTTGGGAACAACATTTACCATTTGTTTACCAATAGCTTGATAATTACTTTGGGAGTGAAATTAGGAAAAGGATGATAACTCCATTGCAACCTACACATAACTTGAAAGACTCTATTGAACAGCGTCGCGCCGCTCGTTCTTTTAGCCCTGCTCCAATTCCAGAGGAAATTTTACAAGAAATTTGGCGCTTAGGTGTGCGCTCTCCCTCTGGTTTCAATTTGCAACCTTGGCGGTTTGTGGTGGTGAAGGAGCAAGCCAATAAGGAGAGGTTAAGAGCTTGTGCCTTTGATCAGCGTCAGGTTACAGAAGCACCAGTAGTATTGATTTGTTGTGGGGATCGTCGCGTCAATCAAACTGATTATATCGAATCGGTAATCAAGCTAGGGAAAGATGCAGGTGCGATTAATGATGCTTTTGCTGACATTATGCGCTCATCAATTCCCTCTTTGTTTAAGAATCCACCTTGCTTCGACTCAATTGAAGTCTGGACAAATCGCCATACCATGTTAGCTGTAGCTCATTTGATGATTGTAGCTAAGAGCTTTGGTGTAGATAGCTGTCCGATGGAAGGGTTTGTATCTACTCAAGTCAAAGAAGCCTTTAATATTCCTCCTGAAGTAGATGTTTGCTGTCTGCTACCCATGGGTTATGCAGCTGAACCTTTTAAATTGTATGGGGGGCGCTTTCCCATCGAACAAGTCTTCTACAGCGAGAGTTTTGGATAATTGTTTCAAGTTCATCTGTATTCGCGGCAGGAGACTCTCGCTTGAGCGCGACGAGACGTGCGACATAAACGCCTGGGGAAACCCCAGGCGACGCGCACTCGCCGAATGCCGCGCCTCCACCGCCGTTGTACAATTGAGAGATACCGAAACGCGAAAACACGGCGCAGTAGGTATTAGCACCTTGAAAAACTAGGTTTAGGGGGTTCTGGCTAGGAATGCTTAGCTAGGTAAAAAACCTAAGCAACAAGTACCAAGTCTTGTAAGACTCCGTACCGCAGGACTTGCGGAATCGGGACTCTGCAATGGGCCCTTAAGTCTGTGGACATAACGTAAGACGGGGACATAACTAACGCGAGTTGGTAGTGTACGCAGATGTGGAAGAAGCAGAAATCTCGCATCGCGAGGTTTAGGAATCCCGCGAAACACGCGCTGGGAGGATGTCAACAGGAGGCAACTTCAAAATAAAAAATAACGCTGCGCCATTGGTAAAACTGTTGCTGGTTCGCAGGTGAGCAATTCCCCATCTGCCCTAACTTCATAAGTTTCGGGATCAACCTCTATCTTGGGCAAAGCATTGTTGAGTTTCATATCCTGCTTACTCAACTGTCGTGTTTTAGAGACAGCAACAGCCGGTTTTTGTAAGCCGATGTGCGCGGCTACTTCTTGTTCCAAAGCTGCTTGAGAGACAAAGGTAACAGATGTGGCGGCAATTGCTCCTCCAAAACTTCCAAACATCGGACGCATGTGGATTGGCTGGGGTGTTGGTATGCTAGCATTTGCATCGCCCATTTGCGAGTAAGCGATCGCACCGCCCTTAATTACTATTTCTGGTTTAACGCCAAATAGCGCCGGACGCCACAAACACAAATCTGCCAGTTTCCCCACTTCTACAGAACCGACATGCTCAGCAATTCCGTGAGCGATCGCGGGATTAATTGTATACTTGGCAATATATCGTTTGGCTCGGAAGTTATCGCACTCTTGTGAATCTGTCTCTAGAGGGCCTCGCTGTACTTTCATTTTGTGGGCTGTCTGCCAGGTGCGAATAATCACCTCGCCAACTCGCCCCATGGCTTGAGAATCGGAGGCAATCATGCTAAACGCCCCCAAATCGTGCAAGATATCCTCAGCGGCGATTGTTTCTCTGCGAATCCGGGATTCAGCAAAGGCGACATCTTCAGGAATGCCTCGATCCAGGTGGTGACACACCATCAGCATGTCCAGATGTTCTTCTAAGGTATTAACAGTATAAGGGCGTGTCGGGTTAGTTGATGAGGGCAGTACATTAGCTTGTCCACAAACTTTAATAATATCTGGGGCATGACCACCACCAGCACCTTCAGTGTGGTAGGTGTGGATAACCCGATTCTTAAAAGCAGCTATTGTATTTTCAACGAAACCAGCTTCATTGAGGGTGTCGGTATGAATTGCTACCTGGATATCATAGGTATCGGCTACACTTAAGCAAGTATCAATCGTTGCTGGTGTCGTTCCCCAATCTTCGTGTAGCTTTAGGCCCATTGCCCCTGCTAAAACTTGCTCTTCGAGCCCTTGAGGCTGGCTACTGTTGCCTTTGCCGAGGAAACCCAAATTAACAGGGAAAGCCTCAGCAGCTTGCAGCATCCGGTGAAGATTCCAAGGACCGGGAGTGCAGGTAGTAGCATTAGTCCCTGTAGCTGGTCCTGTACCGCCACCTAACATGGTGGTAATTCCAGAAGCGATCGCAACTTCAATTTGTTGAGGACAGATAAAGTGAATATGGGCATCAATGCCCCCTGCGGTGAGAATCAAACCTTCGGCAGCCACCGCCTCAGTACCAGGACCAATAATAATATCTACATTGTCTTGGATATAAGGATTTCCCGCTTTACCAATCTTAAAAATGCGACCGTTTTTAATACCGATGTCCGCCTTGACAATGCCCCACCAGTCGAGAATCAGGGCATTAGTAATCACCATATCAACGGCACCATCAGCATTAGCCATGGGGGATTGTCCCATGCCATCTCGAATCACTTTACCGCCGCCGAATTTGACTTCGTCGCCGTAGGTAGTGTAGTCTTGTTCGACTGCGATCAATAATTGTGTATCGGCGAGACGGATGCGGTCTCCAACAGTAGGACCGTAGGTTTCGGCATAGGCGCGACGATCCATTCTATAGCTCATCTAATACCTCACGGGAGCTTGGAATTATAGGATTATAGGTTGGGACAAACTTGCCAACTAGTGGTCAGAAATGGCAATCAGATTGGTCTGACTTAAACTTTTTGTGTAATTGTCAGTCCCTTAGAGACAATATAAGATGAGGAGATACAAGTAAATTACCCTCTATATAAATACTTATTTCTCTATTTTAAGATTTCTTTATGACTAAAGAAAACAATTCAAACATAGTATATTTTCGAGGTGAAACTATGCTTAAGACATCTCAATCTCAGCTAGTTTTTAGGAATTTGTTAAGGCTGACTGAAACTCTAGCACCCTTAACTCTGACCATAACAATGCTGACATCAGTAGCGATGCCAGCGCAGGCAAGACCAGTATTATTACGCTCACAGCCTTCTAGTTCCTATATTTACGGCAGCCCAATCCCCACTCCTGTGCCTGTTAACCCCTTAACTGGCAAACCTTCTGTATTTTCGGGCTCTCGCTACAATCATTACAATGGTCATTACGATCATCATTACGACCATTACTACCACCGAGGCAGAGGCTCAACTAGAAGGAGGATTAGGAATTCTACCACTATTTATCCAGGAATTAGAATTAGAAACAACAGAAGCAGGCGCTCAGATGTGATTTACTATTCACCGCATTATCCTACCAGGAGGAGCAGGTATTCAGACTTTATCCATCGTTCACCTCGAGGTGTGATCATTCGCATTGAGCGTTGACACTACCTGCTCTAAAGAGACTGGGGTTTTGCTCAAAACCCGATAAGCAGCTCTGTTTAACTCATAAACTCTGATGCCACGATCATCGATCCAATCCCCTCATCGGTGAAAATTTCTAGTAGCAGCGCATGGGGGATACGACCATCAATAATATGCGCAGCCTTCACGCCCTGAGCAAGTGATCTCACACAACAATTTACCTTAGGAATCATCCCGCCACCGACGACACCAGTATCAATCAAGTTTCGCGCCTGTTGAATATCCAATCTAGGAATCAGAGTAGAGGGTTCTTGGTAATCCTGCAAAATCCCAGCTGTATCGGTAAGCAAAATTAACTTTTCTGCCCCCAAAGCTGCAGCAATTTCACCAGCAACAGTGTCGGCATTAATGTTGTATGGCTGACCATTCTCGTCAGCGGCAACACTAGAAACTACTGGAATATAACCGCTATTGACTAGGGACTCAATTAGTTTAGTCTCGACATTGCTCACTTCCCCAACAAAGCCAATTCCTTCTCGACCTTCTGGACGAGCTGTAATCATATTACCATCTTTTCCACAAAGCCCCACAGCTAAGCCACCAGCACGGTTGATTAGAGCTACCAGTTCTTTGTTTACCCGACCTACTAACACCATCTCCACAACATCCATGGTAGCGGCATCAGTAACCCTCAAACCATGTTTGAATTGAGGCTCAATGTTCAACTTTCCCAACCAGCTATTGATTTCTGGACCACCGCCATGTACAACTACTGGTCGTACACCTACGCAGGCTAAGAAAACCACATCGCGGATAACTGTGTCTTTGAGGGCGCTGTCTTTCATGGCAGCACCACCGTATTTAACAACTACTGTTCGACCAGCAAATTGCTGGATGTAGGGTAGTGCTTCGCTCAGCACTCGCACGCGGGTTGCTTCAGTTTCCCTAATATAATCACTCTGTGTGACCATTGGCAGCAAAAATAAGCTAAATGAGAGGTCAAAAGCAGTTTAGAGTATTACTTGGTATTGACATCCTCCCATCGCTGAAAGCGAGGGATTCCTAAACCTCGCGATTTAGGTTTCTGCTTCTTCCACATCTGCGTACACTACCAACTGACGTTAGTTATGTCCCCGTCTTACGTTATGTCCACAGACTTTCGACCCATTGCAGAGTCCCGATTCCGCAAGCCCTGCGGTACGGAGTCTCACAAGACTTGGTACTTGTTGCT
>JAAHGS010000062.1 GCA_010692645.1 Symploca sp. SIO2E9 | reverse complement strand
ACGAGGTCCGGACTCTGGGGTGAGTGGAGTGCAGGGGTGTGCTGGGGGGGGGGGGGGGGGGGAGAGAGGGAGAGGGGGGGATGGGGAGAGGGGGAGAGAGAGATAGAGGAATGATTTTAATTAATTATTCGCCCTAGAGTTATCTATCTCCTGCCTTTCTGATTAAAGTTTTCCTAAAACTTGAGAAAGTGTAATTCAAATACAAGCTAGCCCATAGTTAATTTTAGAAAATTATCTCAACAGACAAAGAACCATGAGCCATGTTTGCCCAGCATGCGCGTAGCGCGTACCATGAACAACCTTTACTTTTGGGAACGATAGTCATTCCAAACACAACTTGGGTCTAACAACTTTTCTATCTGGTACTTGCTAACTTCTGTGTAAGCAGTAGTAGTTAGTGCTTTCCTGACAAAACTAACCAGATTTTTCCAGGAAACTTCCTTAGATTTGAGTAAAGTACGGATATCTTGCAAAGCTGCCTTTGCTGCCTCAGCCTCAAGAGTATCTTCAGAGATTAGAGGAGTTGAAACTCTGAGGGGATCCCTTTGAACAGCAGCGAATCCTTGACGCACAGCAGTATTAATCTGGTTTTTGAACTCTCGTTTTCCCCTTAGTTTTTGCTGACGCCAGCCTTCTTCAGAGGAAGCATAGAGCGGTGGTAGTCGATTGACGGCGTAGGTAGCTACTTCCACTGGATTGATATAATTTGCTAGATGCTGAGGATAATTATCCAGTTGGCGCTCTACTTCCTCTATAACAAGTAATTCCATTGCATTTTTGAGAGTTTGAACTTGATTGGAGTGCATCCTGAGTCCTTGCTGCTAAGTTCGTGAATTGGAAATCATGAAATTCTAGGATGGCATAAGAAATGTTTGCTATCGCCTTGGCGTTGTTGTTTGAATTATGTATAACCTGATTACGATCTCTTCCCATCTCCCCATCCCCCCATCTCCCCATCCCCCCTCTCCCCATCCCCCCTCTCAGAGAGTATGTCACACTGATTGAAATGATAATTGTCCGTTCTAAGAAGGGAAATTAGCAATGCGGCTTTCTCAAATGCTATTTGTCACACTGCGGGAAGATCCAGCGGAAGCAGAAATCCCCAGTCACAAATTACTACTGCGTGCAGGTTATATTCGTCGCATTGGCAGTGGTATTTATGCCTATTTGCCCTTGATGTGGCGAGTACTACAAAAAGTCTCCCAAATTGTGCGCGAGGAGATGAATGCCACTGGTGCTCAAGAGTGCTTGTTGCCGCAAATCCAACCTGCTGAATTGTGGCGAGATTCGGGGCGCTGGGACACTTATACTAAAGCTGAAGGCATTATGTTTGCCCTCATTGACCGACAAAACCGAGAATTGGGACTAGGACCAACTCATGAGGAAGTAATTACGGCAATTGCTCGCGAGATGATCCGTTCTTATCGGCAGCTGCCCACACACCTGTATCAAATTCAAACCAAGTTCCGAGATGAAATTCGACCACGCTTTGGTTTGATGCGGGGTAGGGAATTTATCATGAAAGATGGTTACTCCTTCCACACCGATGAAGAAAGCCTTAAAAAAACTTATCAGGATATGGATAAGGCTTATCGGAATATGCTCAAACGCTGTGGTTTGGCTTTTAGGGCAGTGGAAGCTGATTCAGGAGCAATTGGTGGTTCTGGCTCTCAAGAATTCATGATTCTCGCAGATGCTGGAGAAGATGAAATTCTCTACACGGAGGATGGCAAGTATTCTGCCAATGTCGAAAAAGCCATCTCTATGCCAACTGAGGCCCAACCCTCACCCTTTAAAGTCTATGAAAAGCTCGAAACTCCTGAGACACAAACGATTGCAACTCTGTGTACAGTCATGAAATGTTCCCCCACTCAGGTAGTGAAAAATGTTCTCTACCAAGCAGTTTATGACAATGGCATGACAGTGCTGGTTCTGGTCAATATCAGGGGTGATCAGGACGTTAATGAGGTCAAGCTGCAAAATGAGCTGGAAAAATTGGCACATAGATACCAATCTAAAACACTCATGGCTCTAAGTGTACCAGATGCCGATAGCCAGAACAAGTGGGCATCTAAGCCGTTACCCTTGGGCTATATTGCACCTGACTTGGCAGATGATTATATTCAATCTCTCCAAGACATTGCCCCTAAATTTTTGCGCTTGGTAGATAAGACAGCAGTACCCTTGACAAATTTCGTAACAGGTGCTAGTGAAAACGGATATCACGTTGTTGGTGCTAACTGGGGGGAGCAATTCCCATTGCCAGAACTAGTAGTAGATGTGCGCAAGGCTATGGCTGGTGATCGATCTCTCCACAATCCCAATCAAACTCTGCAAAGTGCCCGTGGAATTGAAGCTGGGCATATTTTCCAATTAGGTACCAAGTACTCTCAAGCCATGGGAGCCACTTATACCAGTGAGCAAGGAGAAGAACTACCCTTATACATGGGCTGTTATGGTGTCGGAGTTTCTAGGGTAGCTCAGGCAGCAGTAGAGCAGTCCTATGACCAAGACGGAATAATCTGGCCGCTAGCGATCGCACCTTACCATGCAATTATTTCAGTTCCCAATATCTCAGATAGCAAACAGATGGAAGTAGCCGAAAAACTTTATCAAAACTTAAATCAAGCCGGGGTTGAAACCTTATTAGATGACCGTAATGAAAGGGCGGGAGTGAAATTCAAAGATGCTGACTTAATCGGGATTCCCTATCGGATTGTCACGGGTCGCTCCCTCAAGGAAGGCAAAGTTGAATTGGTCGAGCGTGCTACTCACCAATCTCAGGAAATTGCGATTGAACAGGTGATATCTACGCTCAAAAACTCCCTTGAGACTGCTTTAAACTAAATACTGCCAGTATACCTAAATGACGAAGCAAGAACTAGCTAGATTCATCACCTTGGCAGTGGGTATTACTGTCAGTTTTGGAATATTGCTGCGTCTATTTAGCGATTTTGAATCATATATAGCACTTGTGGCAGTGGCGCTCGGCGCTGTCATTGCCTACAAGTATCCTCGCACGGGATTGTGGACACTTCTGATTTACCTACCCTTCAGCGGTAGCGTTATCTACTCTCTGGGCTATGGTCATATATTTTTCCATCTACTCAAAGACGCCTTCTATTTTCCCGCACTCATTGCCCTAATTCAAGTCCAACAAAACTTGAATCATTTTTTCAAGATTATCAAGCCTTTAATCATCGCACTAGCTTTCTTGCTGGCAGTTTGTGTAGTAACTTTGCTAGTCGTACACTTACCACAACAGCTAAAAGCACAATCCCCTGAGTTTCCTGTACTGATGTGGATTTTTGGCTTTAAAGTATTAATAGGATATATTCCTCTAACACTTTGCGCCTATTATCTAATTCGTAACCAAAGGGACTTATTTTTTCTTACTCGCTTACAAGTAATTGTGGCACTGCTCTGTAGCAGCTTATGCCTGATTCAATACATCTTGCTCATTACTGGTATCTGTGATGGCAGCAGTAATATTGCCGCGTATTTAGATGAACCCACTCTTGATGCCAGATGTTTTGTGGGTGGATCTCTTCTTTATAGTTCCCAATGGGGACAGGGATTAATTCGCTTACCAGGGACATTCGTTGCTCCTTGGCAGTGGGCATGGTTCCTAATTTCGAGCAGTTTTTTTACCTACGCCTCTGCCATCAGTGATCCTTCTCATCGCTGGCGAATTGTCAGTTGGGTAGCGATGGCTAGTATATTGCTGATGTCAATAATTTCTGGTCAAAGAGTTGCCTTAGTTCTTAATCCTATAATCTTCCTAATCCTTTCCTTATTAACTATCAAGCCCAAAGGTTGGCTTTTGATTAAGTTAGGAATTATTTTTCTAGGCATTTTGATGGCAAGCAACCTCCAGCTGGCTCAAGATCGATGGGAGAATTTAGTTAGTCGTTGGCAGGCTTCACCTCCCGACGAATTCATAGTTAAACAATTCTATTGGGCAATGAATTCTCAGGATGGAGTATTGGGAAATGGTTTGGGCACAGCTACTAACGCCGCCCGCATTTTTGGAGAAACTAGGTTTATAGAAACCTACTATGCTAAATTACTCTACGAAATGGGTCCCCTTGGTATCCTTGCTTTCTTGGCTGTGGTTTCCACTTTAACTTTACTCTCTTTTAAAGCTTTGAGGTCAGTTCAGGAGCAAAATCTACGCCGCTTAGGAATATGTCTTTGGACCTTTGTCTTAGTAATTAGCTACAACACCTTTTACTATCCCTTAGATGTAGATCCTGTGGCAATCTATTATTGGTTTTTTGCCGGTGTTTTGCTCAAACTACCGGAATTAGAGGTAAATTAATGGAATTTTTAACCATTTTTCTATCTAGCTTGCTGGCAGTAGTCTCCCCAGTTGGCTTAATTATTGACAGCGTTGCCGAAGATGCCATAGGCTCTCGTCTAGAGCAAGTAGAACAACTTGCTGTGCGCATTGACAACGCTCCCAGTTACCAACTGCTGCAAGGAAAAGTGGAGCGGGTACGAATTGCTGGTAGAGGCTTATTGCTAAAACCAGATATTCGGATTGAGCTGTTGGAATTAGAAACTGACCCTATTAACCTTAAATTAAGCAGTCTGAGAAAAAGTACTGGTAACTCACCCCAGACATTGCTAGAACAGCCTTTTCAAGCAGGGTTGCGTTTAGTTTTAACTGAATCTGATCTTAACCAGGCTTTGCTCTCGCCAATAGTTACAGCGCAGTTGCAGCAGCTTGGGCGTCGCTTCCTTGGTGGTTCCCAACGAAATTATCAATTTTTTAACCCAAGAATAGAGTTTTTGGGTGAGAATCGTCTAAGTTTCCAGCTAGAAGTGCAAGAAGGGAATGCCCCACCCCTAGCTGTGAGCATCGAGTCAGGGATTGGTCTAATCTCTGGGCATCTTTTAGAACTAATTGAGCCGGAGATTGCAGTGGAAAATGATGCCTTTCCTCCTGAGTTAGTTTCAAAATTAGCTGGAAGTTTAAGGGACAGCTTAGATATCTGCACACTCGAAAGTGCTGGCATCACCGTGCGACTCTTAGAATTGAATATAGGGACTAGTGAGTTAGAGGCAATAGCGTTTGTCAGAATCGACAATTCTGAGGCGGCATCAGCCGTTAGCCAACAGTTGCGCTAGGGGTGAGAGTCTCAATAGACCTCTTGCAAAAGTAGAATTGACCCCCCTCAATCCCCCGATGCAGGGGGAAGAAATCTTGCTCCCTCTCCTGGCAGGGGAGGGCTGGGGAGGGGTTGCTCGGGATTTATGCAAGAGGTCTAATCTAGAATGTAGTCTAGGACGCACAGCAGTGTGCCCCTACAATTGCTAAAATCTTGACCAACTAATCCTCTCAAATTCTTAAGGAGGGCTCTTGATATGCAAGATCAACAACAAGCTCGTCGCCTGCCTATAGGTGTCATTGCAGGCATTTCTACCGTAATCATCGCCGCTGGTGGTGGAGGGGCTTGGTGGGCTTGGAATTCGCTCCAGTCTTCTCAAGTATCACCAGAGCCTTCCCCGACTGAACCGATTCCCACTGCTCCCCAGTCGCCTCAAACTCAGCAGCCAGAAGCCGTAGAGCAATCAAAAGGTGAAAGAGTCCAAGTTTATTGGCTTAATGACCTCAATAACCAAATAGCGCTAGCTCCTAGTTCAGTCACACTTACATCTCCAGAAACTGACGAGCCCAGCCAAATCATCGAGGGTGCTTTCAATAGTTTATTAGCTGGACCTAATGACGGGAGCTTGACGACAACTATTCCTGAAGGCACAAAACTCAGGAGTATCTCTATCAAACCTGATGGCGTTCACGTGAATTTATCTGAGGAATTTACCACTGGCGGCGGCACTGTCTCTATGATGGGACGTGTAGCGCAAGTTGTCTACACCGCAAGCAATGTAGATCCGACTGCTAAGGTCTGGATTGAAGTGGAGGGCAAACCACTTGAAGTTCTTGGAGGTGAAGGTCTAGAAATTGCTCAGCCAATGACTCGCGAAAGTTTCAATAAAGACTTTCAATTCTAGTGCTGTGGAATAAGGATTGTTGAGTACTATTGTTTGAGTACTATTGTTTGTGGGCTAAGCTAAAGTCTCGAAAATGACGGGCTTGCTCTTCAATGCGGGTAGCAAGTCGGTCGCAAACCAATTTACACAGCTCAAAAATTAGCTCATCTTCTACCTTATAATAGGCAGATGTTCCTTCTGAGCGCCTGCTCAGAATACCAGCTTGTAGCATAACTTTGAGGTGCTTCGATACATTAGCTTGACTTGTTGCCGTTGCCTCCACTAACTCTTGCACGCACTTTTCGCCCTCGCGTAGCAAGTTTAATATTCGCAGGCGCATTGGCTCACTCAAAATACTAAAATACTCAGCAACTTGCTGTACTACCTCTTGCGGTACTGGATCTGCTGTTGGCATCAGTATAAGCCGAAATTAGGTGATCCCAAAATTTTAGCAGCTATTTTCAGTCTATTGGAGAATAGGTGCTAGCTAGTTCAGTTAGGTTTAATCCTCATCAATGGCTGTTTGTATTCTACTGGATCCCCATTCTTGACTAAAATTTCTATTACCTGCCCAGAAAGATCTGCTTCAATTTCATTCATCAGCTTCATTGCTTCGATAATGCAAACAACTTGACCACTGCTGATGCGTTCACCTACCTCAATATAAGGCGCTTCATCAGGAGCTGGTGCTCGGTAAAAAGTCCCAACCATAGGTGAGAGTATTTCCTCCCAGGTTTGCTCTGCACCTGGAGGTGCTGCGGAGGGAGTTGTGTTCTTGCCGGCAGAGGCTGCCCCTGCCACAGGAGAGGGTACGATGGGCAGTGCTCCTCCAGCTGTAGGTATCTGTCCCAATTGTGTCGGTGATAGTGAACCAGCCTCACCTAAATTGGTATTCACAACAGGCAAGGTAGGTATAGCTTTACGCACTGTCAGTTCAAAATCATTGCTCTTTAAGGTTAGTTCCGCAATATCGGTTTGAGCAATTGCAGATAGTAGTTCACGGAGTTGGTTGAAGTCTAATGGCACAATTAATCAAGTAGCTATAGGCTGATGTAAGAGTTTTGAGTGTGGTAAGACTCAATTGCTTGCATCTTGAGTGCTAAGTGTTAAATCTAGCTCAAATTGAACTATTAACCAACGCCTGACACCCAATATCCAAGACTTATTTGCTCTGGAAACAGTTTATTCACGACCAAGATAGGAATCGTTGCGGGTGTCGATTTTAATGCGCTCTCCTATCGAAATAAATAAAGGCACCATCACCTGAGCACCTGTTGACACAATCGCTGGTTTAGTTCCGCCAGTGGCGGTGTCACCTTTTACACCAGGATCGGTTTCAACAACTTCGAGTACAACTGAGTTTGGCAGTTCCACTTCCAGAACCTGCTCCCCCCAGGTAATCACATTGACTTCCATCCCTTCACTAAGATACTTGACGCGATCGCCAATTTGGGGTTCGTTAAGACGGGTTTCCTCAAATGTATTCATATCCATGAACACCAACTGATCGCCGTCTTTATAGGTATACTGCATAGTCAGCTTTTCCAGGTTTGCCTGGGGCACTGTTTCTCCTGCACGGAAAGTTTTCTCGACTACATTTCCACTCTGTACATTTTTAAGCTTGGTACGCACAAAAGCAGAACCTTTTCCTGGTTTAACGTGAAGAAACTCTACTACCCGCCACACAGAACCATCTAACTCGATGGTGACACCGGTGCGAAAGTCGTTACTAGAAATCATGAACCTGTTTCCAAGGGCAGAACAATCGGCATTTTATTTTACCTTTGTAAGGCTGAAGGTTGAAAGTCGAAAGTTAAAACTTTCAAACTGCAACCTACCGCCAGAGCAACCCTATCATGGCAAGATGAGAAATGGAGTATTGAGTCTATAAATAAGTCTCAATACTTTACTGGTGCTAAGCCAAAGCGTGATTATGTTTATGCGACCTTTAAAAATTTCTTGGCTCGATTGGTGTAAATCCACAATCAAGACTAGCCTGTTAGCGCTGATTTTGATCGTGCTCTCAACAGGTATTTCTGGGGCTTGGTGGAATTCGGGTAATGACCAACCAATCCGTGAAAGCCGATTAGCGGTAGGAGATGCGATTACGGATGCTCAAGCCATATTGCGATATGCGCTACCAATTGACAATCAGCAGGTGCGCGATGTGCAAGCGAGTATTGAAGATATCGCTAAACAACTGCGAGGTAAGCGTTGGGGTTCAATTAGCAGGGATATTAGCAGAGCAGCTGTAATTTTGAGTACTCGCTCAGATAAACTACTTGCTGAGGTTCCAGAGGTCAACAAACCACAAGCAGAAGTTCTAATTTCCCAAATCAAAGATGAGATTGCCTCGATTCGGGAAGCGCTTGAAGCCAAGGACAGAGAAAAGATTTCAATGGTGCGGAATCAAATTCTCGAGGAAGTAGGTAAACTCGAAAAGTTAATGGTTCAGGGATTTCCTTTCGAGGTGCCTGCTGAATACAGCAATTTGCCGCAACTTAAGGGCCGTGCCACGGTGGAAATCTCTACCAACAAAGGTGACTTAACTTTAATCGTTGATGGCTACAGTGCCCCAGTCACTGCTGGTAACTTTGTCGATTTAGTGGAGAGGGGGTTCTATGATGGTTTGAAGTTTATCCGGGCTGAAGACAAGTTTGTAGTGCAAACTGGGGATCCGGAAGGATCGGAGGCAGGATTTATTGATCCAAATAATGGTCAATACCGCGCCATTCCCTTAGAGATTCTAGTTAGGGGCGACGAACAGCCAATTTATGGGACTACCTTAGAAGAGGCTGGTATTTATCTAGAACCGCTAGTCTTGCCCTTCAATGCCTACGGTTCGATAGCCATGGCACGTCCTGGCAATGATCCCAATGGAGGTTCTTCTCAGTTCTTCTTTTTCAAGTTTGATACAGAACTAACTCCCCCTGGCTTTAACCTTATGGATGGTCGTTATGCTGTCTTTGGCTATTTAGTCAAGGGTAAAGATGTATTAGAGACAATTCGAGAGGGTGACATAATTGAATCGGCTCAGGTCATCGAAGGTGAAGAGAATTTGATTGAGCCTCTTTAGTTAGAACGGGGAGAGGGAGAGGGGGGGATGGGGAGATGGGGGGATGGGGAGATGGGGAGAATTTTGTATACAAAAATCCCCGCACACCTCCAACACAACTCTCTCTCTTCTATTCCTATCAGATCACAACTACCATAAGGGTTTCCAGGATGTCACTAAGCTGTTGTGCATTAATAATGCACAACAGCAAGACAGGAGGCAGAAGGCAGGAGGCAGAAGGCACAAGAGTTTGGACCATTAACTAATATCAAATAAATATATGATTTAAATGCGTAACAGCTTATCAGTTCAAGATGTCGGGGAACAGGGTGTTTTGGAAAGATTGCAGCGTTTCTGTCCATCAAGTCTTGTTGGTGATGATGCTGCTGTGCTACCTTGCCCAGATGGGGGAGAATTGCTAGTAGTAACTACAGATGTCTTAGTGGATGGAGTGCATTTTAGCGATCGCACTACTAGTCCAGAGGATGCTGGTTGGAGAGCTGCCGCCGCCAATTTGTCTGATTTAGCAGCCATGGGAGCATTCCCCTTAGGAATTACTGTTGGCTTGAGCCTCACTGGCGATGTAGCTTTGGACTGGATTGAGGGGCTTTATCAGGGTCTTACCGATTGTTTGCAACAATATCATACGCCCCTAGTTGGCGGTGATGTGTGTCGTTCACCAGTGATTTCTATCTCAATTACCGCCTTTGGTCAAGTCTTACCTCAGCAAACTATTCGTCGAGCAGCTGCCAGAGTTGGAGATGCAATCGTAGTTACAGGTTTCCATGGTATCTCGCGAGCCGGACTGGAGTTACTGCTCAATCCAGAATTTGGCAAAACCTTCAGTGCGGCAGAGCGAATGTCTTTAATTGGCGCTCACCAGCGTCCAAAACCACGTCTAGACGTTTTGCCCCTACTTTGGAAGGTTTTAGAGGCTTACTCGCCACTTGCCATCGCTGGAATGGATAGTAGCGATGGATTAGCAGACGCTGTTATACAAATTTGCCGTGCTAGTGGTGTTGGTGCCAACCTGGAAAGAAATTTAATTCCCCTCTCACCAGTCTTAACCAAACTGGTTGCTGCAGAGCAGACTTGGGACTGGACTTTGTACGGAGGGGAAGACTTTGAATTGGTGCTTTGTCTACCAAAGGCTCTAGCTGAGGCATTAGTGAAACAGCTGGGGGAAGGAGCAGCAATTATTGGAAATATCACTACAGATAAACAGGTGTGGTTAAGAGACATTACCAACACTGATGAAGATGTAGCGCTGACTTTAGACAAAGGTTTTCAGCATTTCCGAGCTGCCCCCACGAAGCCAGGAGAGGATAAAAGGGATTGAAAGAGAAGAGGGGGAGTGTAGAAGGAGGAAGAAGGATAGGGAAGTGTGAGGGATTTAGGAAAGGTTGGAGGAATCTGTATAAAAAATTCTCCCCATCTCCCCATCTCCCCATCTCCCCATCTCCCCATCTCCCGCTCCCAACAAAAACAGATTCAAGGCAAATATTTTCTGCCTTAACTCTCCCACTTCTGGGCTACGATTTCAGCCAAGTCAACGACTCTCTGAGAGTAGCCCCACTCGTTGTCATACCAAGCAACAACTTTGACCATATCACCACCCATGACCATAGTCAGACTGGCATCGACAATCGAAGAGGCATCATGTCCCTTGTAATCCGATGAAACTAGCGGCAGGTCACTGTATTCTAAGATTCCCTTAAGTTTACCTTCAGCAGCTTCTTTGAGAACGTCATTAACCTGCTCTGCAATTGTGTTTTTCTCAACTTGCACCACCAGATCAACCACAGAAACATTAGGCGTTGGAACCCGCATAGCAATGCCATTGAGTTTGCCCTTAAGTTCTGGGATGACTAAAGCCACAGCTTTGGCAGCACCAGTGGAAGTTGGCACGATATTCATAGCTGCTGCTCTTGCCCTACGGACATCACGGTGACTAGCATCCAAAAGCCTTTGGTCGCCAGTATAGCTGTGAGTAGTGGTCATTGTCCCTTTGATGATGCCGAAGCTTTCATGCAGCACTTTGGCAAAAGGAGCTAGGCAGTTAGTTGTACAACTAGCGTTGCTAACAACGTCATAGTCGCTGTGTTTATAGTCTTGATCATTAACACCGACGACAAATGTACCAATATCTCCCCCTTTGCCAGGAGCAGTAATCAGTGCCTTTTTGGCACCAGCTGCTAAATGCTTAGAAGCCCCATCTTTGGTGACAAATACACCAGTCGATTCAATAACCAAGTCAATTCCCCAATCAGCCCAGGGCAAGTTGAGCGGGTTACGGTCAGATACACACTTGACAGTCTTACCATTGATGATCAAGGAGTTCTCATCAGCGCTGATGTCGGCATCAAGCGTCCCCAACATGGTGTCGTATTTCAGCAAATGGGCATTAGTTTTTGGGTCAGAAGTGTCATTGATGCCCACTAAGTCTAACTGACTATTGTTTCTAGTCAGCCAGCATCTCGCGAAGTTACGTCCGATGCGTCCAAACCCGTTGATCGCTACTCTAATCACTGCGTCTTGCCCTCTATCTATGATTCAAGCTCAGCAAAATATTTTCTTAATGAACCCAATCATATCGCAAAGGCTGAAAAATGCTAAACCGAGACCGCTTAATTATGGGTAAGTTTGCTTTGTCTGTTACCGAAGATACAGTCATCTCGGGGAAATATTCCCAACTTTTGAGACGGATATTGAGTAAGGAATACCAATACTCTCAAGAGCAATGGGTGTAGTTGCTGACTTCAATGTAGAGCTTCTGGGTGATAAGATTAGGCTCGGGCATCTGCCGAAGGGAAGGAAGCGAACAACTATGTTCCCAAGTACTTCCTCCAATTACTCAGTCGTATCACGCCAGGCAAAAGTCAAAGATGGAATGTGTCAAAATTGTTGCTGGCTTTTTTTCTCCTGGGGTTATGTGGCTATGATCTAATCTAGTCTTCTGATTAAGGAGGGTGTAGGGTGTGGAAATAGAAAAAGATCCTGATTGAGTCCCCACACCCTGTTGTTAAGTGCCGCCGCGCTTGTTTGTTCACCTTTCCGGATCAATGGCGACTAATTGCGCTAATGGTGTTTAAGGTGTTTGAAGGGCAAGAGCCTACAGTGCTTATGGAATGGGGTGAGACCGGTATTAACACGGTAGCTGAACCCAAGGTGGCAAGAACATAATTTAGTAACAAAGTGTACCTATCGCCAACAAGATTTTGCTTAATCTTCACTTGGCTATATCTTGAAAAATCAATTCTTGGTATGATAGCGCGTGTTATTGGCACAGATAGGCTTGTGTGGTGTGGTGTGTAAGGAGTTAAGATGCCCAATACTGTTGATTTTAGTGGAAAGCCATTTCATTTCATCGGCATTGGTGGAATTGGAATGTCAGCACTGGCTTACGTCCTAGCCAAGCGTAAAATACCCGTATCTGGGTCAGATGTTCGTTCAACGCCTATTACTCAGCGTTTACAAGCAGTCGGCGCTCATCTTTTTAGAAACCAGAATGCTACCAACTTAGATTTTTTTGGCTCGGTCATAGATGCTAGCTATGAACGATTGAAAGCGACAGCTATTGGGATTAACTCCAATCTGGAAGTGACTTGTGAAAGCTCACAAACAGCCAAATCGTCACTCTCTGCCAATCTCTGTCTTGAGCTACCCCAAGTAATTTGCTCGACGGCGATTAATCCAATTAATTCTGAGTATCAGGCAGCTTTGCAACGTGGTTACCCAATATTTCATCGCTCTGATTTGTTGGCAGCTTTAATTCAAGAATACCAAAGTATTGCAGTTGCCGGGACTCATGGCAAAACCACAACCAGTAGTTTGATTGGCTATATGTTGCTCAACTCAGGTTTAGACCCAACTATAGTTGTGGGTGGAGAAGTTGATGCCTGGGGCGGTAATGCACGTTTAGGTGATAGTTCCTATCTAGTTGCTGAAGCGGATGAATCTGATGGTTCTTTAGCCAAGCTTGCTGCCAATATTGGGGTAGTTACCAACATTGAACTGGATCATCCAGACCACTATCAAACCTTAGCTGAGGTAGTGCAAACCTTCCAGATTTTCGCCGATAATTGCCAAACACTAGTGGGATGCATCGACTGTCAAACCTTGCGTTGTGCACTTCAACCCACGATTAGCTATAGTCTACATCGTGAAACAAATGCAGATTACAGTGTTGATTGCGTAACTTATGGGGCTGATGGTACTACTGCCAGAGTCTGGGAAGGTACTAAAGTTTTGGGAAATTTACAATTGAAGTTGCTGGGTAAACACAATCTCAGCAATGCCCTAGCAGCGGTAGCTGTAGGAAGACATCTGGATTTGGAGTTTGAGGTAATTGCCAAGGCAATTGCTACTTTTGAGGGAGCTAAACGCCGATTTGAGTATCGGGGAATTTGCAATGAAATCTCCTTTGTTGATGACTATGCTCACCACCCCAGTGAAATTCAGGCAACCCTGGCAGCTGCCCGCTTGCAATTTAAAGCCCCCGAACGAATAGTTGCTATTTTTCAACCCCACCGCTATAGCCGCACCTTAAAATTTCTGTCAGAATTCGCCCAATCCTTCGGCACAGCAGATATTGTTGTTGTCTGTGACATTTACAGTTCTGGCGAATCAAACTTGTGGCAAATTACTGGTGAGCAAGTTTATGAGGCGATTGCGTTTCACCACGAGAGGGTGTATTACCAACCAAATTTGAACTCAGTATCAGAGTTTCTGTGCACAATTCTTCAACCAGGGGACCTTGCCTTGTTTTTAGGGGCTGGTAATCTCAATCAGATTATTCCCAAGGTTATGGAGCTTTCTCAACAAGCTCACCAAGAAATGGTTAGCCGGAATTAAATCGGAAATACTGAGTTTGGTTAAGCCAAACTAAGGCAACATCTTTGACTCCAAACTCAATTGCCAGAAATCTGTTGGCATTGTTTTCAAGTATACTAATATGACCCTGTCCTATGACCCCCTCTGCTGTACCAACTTGTTCACCCGCTCAGTTGGAAAATCACAGCTTTACCTACCAGGAACCAATTGCCTAATACGCTCACAGGTACCTTTAGCCCAGCTCACCTCCTTTCGAGTGGGAGGTCCTGCACAATGGTACGTCGCTCCCAAAAGCCTAGAAGACCTAGAAGCTGGTTTCGACTGGGCACATTCCCAAGGATTACCAATTACCTGGTTGGGAGCTGGCTCTAATATGCTGGTAAGTGATTGCGGTTTACCTGGTCTAGTAATCTCTACTCGCCATCTAGGTCAAATCCAGTTTGACACTGATACAGGTATAGTCACTGCTGGTGCAGGAGAACCGATTGCACGTCTAGCTTGGCAGGCAGCTAAACGAGGCTGGCAAGGACTAGAGTGGGCAGTGGGAATACCTGGTACAGTTGGTGGCGCAGTAGTAATGAATGCCGGAGCACACCAAAGTGCTATTGCTGACACTTTAATCAGCGTTGAGACGGTCTCAGCGACTGGGGAGTGCCATCGGCTGAGGCCCCAAGATTTGGACTTTAGCTATCGCACTTCTAATCTACAGGGTGGCAATCGTCTAGTAGTCCAGGCAAACTTTGAGTTAAAACCAGGTGCTAACCCCAAACAGGTGATGGCTCAGACTTCCCTATATTTGAAGCAGCGGCGCACTTCCCAGCCTTACCACTTGCCAAGCTGTGGCAGTGTATTCCGCAATCCTAAGTCCCATGCTGCCGGTTGGTTGATTGAACAAATTGGCCTTAAGGGCTATAAAATCGGTGGGGCTCAGGTAGCTGAACGTCATGCCAATTTTATCCTCAATTGCGGAGGTGCTACAGCCAATGATATCTTCCAAATCATCCGCCATGTTCAGCAACAAGTGGAACAACAATGGTCACTCTACCTAGAGCCAGAAGTGAAAATCCTAGGTGATTTCCAATCAGTCTAGAAATTTTTTTTCTTCGCTGATAAACCTCTAAATCGACATCTTTAGGTTCCAGTTTGATGGCAATACCAAGAGCAACTGCAATTAAGTTTACTCAGCAGCCAAGCTCCCAAATAACAACAGTGATATAATTAGATGGTGTTTGAACAGTACTTGGCTATACTGTTGGAACTGGTTGAAGGTAAAGAGGTTGTACTCGCCATCATACAAAAACTCCCTGTCTTTGTAGCTACGGGGTTGCCCAGGCACAAAAGTATCGGGAGTATTGAATAATCGTCCAACTCAAATAGGGTCAACCATAACATGACGAAAGGACAAGGATTTGGCTTCGGTTTAGGCAAAATGAAGGAACTAACTGAAGCCTTCAAAAAAGCCCAACAAGTGCAAGCTGGTGCTAAGCAGCTCCAAGACGAATTGGAGCAAATGGAAATTGAAGGGCAAAGTGACGATGGACTGGTCAAAGTAGTGCTTAGTGGCAACCAAGAGCCTCGTCGTGTCGAAATTGACCCCAAGGCGATTGAGCAGGGGCCACAGGCTCTTTCTGAACTGGTGACTACAGCGATGAAAGATGCCTACGAAAAATCTACAGCCACAATGCGGGAACGAATGGAAGAACTGACAAGTGGTCTCAATCTTCCAGGAATGTGAGCAACAACTGCTCACATTTAGTAAGTATAGGGGCAGCTGCTCCACCAGTGCAGCTGCCTACCCTACCATTATTTATCTCTGTTGGAAAGGCACTTGCAACTTTGGCAGCTCTGAGAGCGCATAGTAGAAGCGCTCAGATATTTCTAAATTAGCTACCTCTGTTAGGTGAACAGCATCAAAAAAGGCTTGATTGGGGAATTCTTGATAAAGCTTGTAAAAATTTAACACTTTCACATTCTTGGGAAACCATTGCTGTAGTTGCTCTGTAACTTGAGCTAACTTTACATAGTTTTCCGGTATCTTTTGCTTGTAGGTCGATCCCAATTTCTTCAAAATCTCCTGCTCTTGAGCCGAAATCTGCTTGGTACCGCGCCCAGTAATTTCCGGCTGGAGTGCAATTACTAGAGGAATTCTAGCTCCTGTAGTCAGACGGATGATCTGTCGGTGATAATCCCGATAGCGAGTGGTACGTTTCTCTAGTTCAGAAGCTTCAGCAGCGAGATGTTGCTCCAGTGGAGCAGTTTCGTCAGCCATTACTAGACTCTGCTGACTAACTGATGGCTCAGGTTTCAATAGCCATTTTTGAGTTGCTTTTACCACTGTGGTATCTGCGACCAAATTGTTCAACTTCCGAGTTAGGTAAATCCAAAAATGCCCTGGCGCGCTGCTCAGGAAAGCCTCAGTTTTAGGGATATTAGTTTCAGATTGATTGCTAGGGAGCATCAAGTCTGCGTATCCATCCAAAATCAAGATTGCGTCTGGACGGTAGGGCATAATCTTAAGTGCCAGCTGGGCCAGTTCATTTCCGGAAGTGTACCCTGGAACAGCAGCATTAATCACACGATACTTGCCATCACGAAGCCGTGGCGGCTTAGCAAGAGCTTTCACCAAGTCAGGTTTATAAAAAGGCAAAATTGTTGGTCGGTATTTCTGTGGGGATTTCCTCTGCTGCACTACCCTTTGATTGAGACGAGCTTCCAGTTTACTGGCAATTGTGGCTTGATTACTTTCATTCCCTTGACCGAAAGCTGTAGAACCGCCCAACAGAAAAATCCGAAATTCATTTTTTGGTTTTGCCAGGGGCACGGGTTGATCATCGCGAAACCCTTGTTCGTTAATGCGCCAAAAATCGCTCTGTTGCTTCCCAACTAAGCTATAACCTACAGCTATGCTCCTTTGAGCAGCAAGTTGTCCACGATTAGATAAACCGTCATAAGGCTGTTTTTGGGAATCGAGGAATTTGAGGTTGTAAGCAGTAACGATTGCTGGTTCTCCTTCATAGGCTGTCAACTCAGCACTTTTTCCTGCCACGCCGACTAAGATTGTTGCTAAAAATTCCAGGAGAATCAAGACTAAGGGTATAGCTATGACTATCACCAGAAGTGGTAATCTTCGGCGGCGTTTGTTGTTATAGGAGCTACTGTTATAAGGTATACGGCTTAACCCGTAAGATCTACGGTGCGGCTTGAACATCAAACTCATTTCCTGAAATCACTATTGTCTTGTCAGCATTTAAGCCTGAGTCTGGCAGTTTTGAGGTCTGGAGTCTAAGGTAGCATTGGGTATCTTCGTTGCTAAACTTAACACCAGTGCGATTAGAAACTTAACATCGGAGGAAAGAAGACAGATTTCCCCATTCTCGGGATTCTTTTGCCAGATGTAACTGCAATTACCATTGTTCCTGCTTCCAACAGCGTATAAAGCTAAACAGTATAACCTATGTCCTCATACAAGTTACTATTTGTCTGCCTTGGTAATATCTGTCGTTCTCCGTCGGCAGAGAATATTATGAATCACCTGATCGAACAAGCAGGTCTTAGTGATAGTATCTTTTGTGATTCTGCTGGTACTTCCAGTTATCATATTGGTTCTCTGCCTGATCGACGGATGACAGTAGCGGCTGAGCATCGGGGCATAATACTTAAGGGTAGAGCAAGGCAGTTTCAAAAATCAGATTTTGAAGAGTTTGACCTAATTTTGGCAATGGATCACCAGAACTATCGAGATATTCTCAGCCTTGACTCTGGGATGAAGTATCTTGATAAAGTCAGACTGATGTGCGAATTTGCTTGGCATCATAGCGAGCAAGAGGTTCCTGATCCCTACTACGGTGGTTCTGAGGGATTTAACAGAGTTATTGATCTACTACTAGATGCCTGCGAGGGTTTACTGCAACAAGTTGTTAAGAATGAGGCTTTGAGGGCCAGACCATAGCGACTATAGCAATTCTTGTTTGGATGAAATATATTTCATCGAATTTATAGCAACGGACATGTCCGTTGCTATAAATATCTGATTTAAATGCCTAACAGCTTAGTTTACAAATCTCTCCTTGGGCTGAAGCTCGCTGTTAATAGCTAAAATACACTGAATTTGACTGAAACTATAATTTTGGAGAAACGTGATCTAAGAGCTTGAGCCTGTAATTTACCAGTTCAAGAGGTGAAATTGACCATCTGCGAATTGATCGTTAACTAAAAGATTACAGAAACTTAGGCGACCATTCCGGAGGTGTTACGAAAGATTAAGCTGACATATCGAAACAAATGTGAATGTGATTTAAATCACTTCAGATGAGACAGTTTGTTTATTTAAAAGCTGTTAGCTATCTCACTAACTGAGTGCTGTGAAGATCACAAGTTATTTAAATCAAAAAGCAAATAATAAGTATAAGGTTAAGGCACAAGAACCATGTCTATAATTAGCGAAATTGTTGATCGAGTGCTGAAATCAGGATATTTAAGCACAGAAGCTGAAGAGCAAATGAGACTAATATTTACACTTAGGCATAATTTAGAAGATATAGAAGCTTTAACTCGCCTACAACAAGCTGCTAGCTCCGGTAGAGTTAGACAACAATCGCGGCAATTGTGATAAGGTGTTGTGCATTAGAATGCACAACAGCAAGGCAGAAGGCAGAAGGCACAAGAGTTTGGGCGATTAACTAGGGCTTGCTGAATAAGTCTGGTGGTAAGGAGAGGCAGCAGGGAGTAGGGAGTAGGGAGGGGTGAGCGAAAAAAAGAGTGGGGAAATAATTAAGCAGACGCCCAGACGCCCAGACGCCCAGACGCGGAGAAATCAAATCCCACGCAAAATTTCGTTCACCCAGCAGGGAGTAGGGAGCAGGGAAAAGCCGATAGTTCTAAGCTTGATTATCCATGAGCAGCTCCGAGATTTTCCTATTAAGTGCAATGATTTTGAGCCTCTCGTTAAGACAAAGTTAGGACACCCGCAACGCTATATTGCTATATTGGTTAGCGGCGGGTGTAGATTAAAAGCTGTAGCGCTCTTGGGCCCAAGGTTCTCCTCGATGGTGATAACCGTTACGCTCCCAAAACCCCAACTCTTCATGATCGAGAAATTCTAAGCCGTTAATCCACTTCGCACTTTTCCAAGCATAAAGGTGAGGAACGACTAGTCGCAGAGGACCACCATGTTCAGTTGCTAGAGGTTCCCCAAACAAGGTGTGAGCAAAAAAGTTTTCTTCTCGAACCAAGTCCTCAAGAGCAATATTAGTGGTGTAATCACCATAGCAATGTTCCATGACGTGAGTAGCTTTCGGGTCTACTTCCAGTTGACTCATTAAGTCAGTAACCCTGATGCCTGTCCATTTAACATCGAGTTTTGACCAGCGGGTTACACAGTGGAAGTCAGCTGTGAAATCATGCTGGGGCATTGCCATAAAGTCTGACAAGCTAAAAGTCTTAGCTGTGGCTAGGCCCCAAACACGAAATGCCCAATCCCCAGTGTTAATTTGGGGAATCTGACCATAGGTTAGCACGGGAAAGCCTTTGCTCAGACGCTGACCGGGAGGAACACGTCCGCTTTGTTCAGGTTCTGGTTTGCGGAAAAACTTTCCTAGCATACTCTTCAATTATAGAGGGGGTTTGAGTTACTAATCAAAGCGTAGCGCCAACTTTTGGATCCAGGAGCAAATTTTTTCAACGGTTCGCGGGAGTCCCCATCCTTGTGTAAGGTGGGGAGGAATAGCGGGGAAACCGAGATAGGTCGTTTCTCAATCACTTTTTGCCCCACCATCGCTGGACTAAATCCTTTGTCTCCACGCAGTTTGATGTACTCGTAGACAACGCCAGAAACAGGCAATAGCAGGCACAACTAGGAGAATATTGTGCCCTGTGTGACATGAGGTGACTCTTGCGGTAGACAACTATTGTTGAAATCTGGCTCTTTCAAGCCCCCGCTTCAAGGGAGTAAGCAGGGGCAGTTGACTTCTAGGTTTCCTCGTCTTCTTCATCCTCATCTGTAGGATAGACAAAGGTAGAACGTCCACTTAAGACCGACTTACCCAAAGAGATAGCTTTTTGAGCTTCAAGTGCCGCCTTGCGTCTCCAGTTGCTCCGGCGTTGGTCTCGTTTAGTTTTTGAGGTTTTCTTCTTAGGAACAGCCATGCTCGTAAGTTCTAAAATTTTAGAGAGCCTTTCTATTCTATTGTCTCATTTACCAATTGAGTTGGTGAGGCAATGGTTGCAGATTGAGACAGAAGCTAGCTAGTTAGTCGGTACATTTGGAGCTTCTCGCTCTGAGGGCGACTCTTGAGATGAAGGGGTATTTGTTTCAGGTGCTGGTGGTAACTCATTAGTGGTTGTCTCTGGTACAGCTTCCGGTGCTGATGGTAATTCGTTAGTAGTTGTCTCTGGTATGGAAGGAATCGGTTCAGTAGTTTGAGGTACTGCTGGTGCAGGGGGTGGAGTTGTACCCCGAGGCAGATTGTCTGGAATCTCAATAATTGTAGGAGCAGGGGCAGGCCTAGAAGGTTGTTGATTGGAGCTTGGTTGGGTGGATGTTGGTGATGTTGGTTGATTTATAGCTGGTACATTTGCAGGTTGCTCTTCCGGTGTCTCAAATCCAAGCAGCAATCGAGTGCCAGGGAAGTAAGTTGACCAAATTTGAGCATCGGGGCGACTTTTCCAGGCACGGCGACTAACTTCTAAGAGTAAAATTGGGGCGATCGCACCTTTATTTTCCCCAAGGACGGTTACTGACACTTCTGTAACCAAAATGTCCACATCGAAACTACGCTGGGCGGCAGCCCTAGCAACTGCCTCAGCACGGCGTAGTAAGCTTTGGTAACTTTCATCGGTTTGATGATCGAGGGCAACTTCCAAGCGTGCAGTCTTGGCTTGGGCAATTTGGGGGGTAATTGCAGCTGTGGCGAGCCAGAGAACACCAGTTAAGCACAAGGTTGCTGATAGGCTCAAAGGTATAATTGGTTGGCTGATTGTAGACTTAAACATTTAAAAAACTTTTTCTGCTGAATATTATTAAATGATCTACTATCGATTTGTCATTAATACTTCCTCTATCGTTGTGATGAATTAACCCCTGCCAAACTAAAATAAAGCATCTAGAATAACCAGGAACCTTTTGGGGTATGGGGGAAATGGCAAATTACGCTTGCGTTGCAATTGGTATCAGCCGCTATCAGTTTCTACAACCTCTAAGCTATGGGGATGCAGATGCACAGTCACTACAACAATTTTTAGTTGAGCAAGCTTCCTTGCCTTCTGAGCATTGTTTGCTGCTAACTGACACTTCGCCTAGATTTGGCGAATACTCAACTTATCCCAGTCGGGAAAATATTTTGAGTTGGCTGGAAGCTGTGGGTCAAAATTCACTAACCGATGGCAGCAATACTACTGCCTTAAACTGGCGCTGGTTCTTTTTCAGTGGCTACGGTGTCAGTTGGCAACAAGTTGACTACATCATGCCTATCGACGGCAATCCTGAGGATATTCCCGGCACAGGAATACCAATGCAATTTCTGTTTGAATCCCTTAAGACTCAAGGGAATGAAAATCTCTTGGTGCTATTAGATATTAATCGCTCACCGGGGTTTGAGGCTGGGAACCCTCCTGGTAGAGAGACGGTGGAACTAGCCCACGAAATGGGAATTAGTCTAGTATTATCGAGCCAACTAGACGAATTTTCCCACGAAGCCGCCGCCCTTGGTAATGGCATATTTACGGCAGCCCTTCTAGAGGCACTACGCTATTACCACTGTCAGACAACTTTAAATAATCTCTACCAATATCTGCACAGTCGCACTCCGGAGCTTAGCCATCACCACTGGCGACCACTTCAGACGCCTTTGCTAGTGATGCCAATCAATACTCCTACTCAAGGATTGATACTACCACTTATTGCTAATCCACTGCAGAAAGAGAGGCTCGTTGTCGGTAGTAATGGGGCTGTGATTAACAACACTGGTGAGGAGACAAATAGCACTGGGGCTAATTCTTCAACAATAACTGATTCCTCAACACCTCAAACAGGAACAAATACTTCTCTAGTTCCCAGAAATCCAGCCCCATTAAATCAAATAGAACCTAAACCAGGAGCTATAGTTAGCTACCCAAACAACCAATCTCGATCCGATTCAAATCAAAACCGTTGGTGGCAAAGACTGCTCCTCTGGGGTGGTGCGGCTTTGATTTTAGCGCTGATAATTGCGGCTGTTGTCCTCCGTAACCGCGAGTCTTTTATCACTCAGCAGGCTTTAGAGCCAGTAAGTAAGCCTAGCCCGCAAACATCACTAACAAATCCCAACACTGAGATTACAGCTTCTTCCCCAGTACCTGCGGCAACTTTGAGTACCCAAGAGTCGGCTAGTACAATACCAAAGCCCGATCCGATTCGCATCCATAAAAATCAGACTACTTTGGCTCAAGCCAAGGGTTTGATTCAACCTAATCAGGCTTCTCTATTTAGTCAGGCTATAACTGTTGCCCGTAAAGTGCAACCAGGTGATCCCCTTTATGAAGAGGCACAGGAAAATATCAGGCGTTGGAGTTTGGTGATTCTAGATTTAGCTGAGGGAAGGGCAAAACAGGGTAATTTCCAAGGAGCGATCGCTGCTGCCCAACTGGTATCAAAAGAGAATTCCTCAGTACATATTAAGGCTCAAGAAAAAATTGAGCAATGGCAGGTTCTCTTCAAACAGCAACAGCAAAATCAAGCTATTATTCAAGCGGCGAGACAAAAGGTTGAACGCTACCAAGCTTCTTCTTATAATCGTGCTATTTCAATTCTCCGTAAGGTGCCATCTGGTCAACCAGGGTATACTGAGGCACAGGAATTAATCTCTCAAGCCAGCCGCACGATTTATCTGATTGCTAACTCTAGGGCAGCACGGGGTAATTTTGAGCATGGCATTGAAACGGCGGCTTTAGTACCAAAAAACACCCCCTACTATCAGGATGCCCAAAAAGCGATCGCTAGGTGGCAAAAAAGTAATAAAAAATGACTCCTATGGTGACAACAACGGCAGCTGAACAGCGAGTTTTACTGGCTAATATTAGTTGGCAGACGTTTAAAATTATGCTGGCTGAGATGGGTTCTGAGCGAGTAACTCGATTAGCCTATGACCAAGGATTGGTTGAAGTTATGACTCCACTGATGTCTCATGAGAACTCTAACCGATTTATTGAAGGTTTGGTTGTGGTTCTGTGCGAGGAGTTAGGCTTAGAAATAAAACGAACTGGTTCACTAACTTTGACACGAGAAGACTTAGAGCGTAGTGCTGAACCAGATAGTAGCTACTACATCCAGAATGAAGCTCTGGTTAGAGGCAAAGAAAAAATTAACTTAGCTTTTGAACCACCGCCAGACTTAGTTTTGGAAGTAGAATACTCGAAGCCAAAGATAGATAAATTTCGACTTTATGCCTCAATGGGTATACCTGAGTTTTGGCGCTATAATGGAAGCCTGTTACGAATTTATAAACTTGAATCAGGAGAGTATATAGAGATTAACTATAGTCCTACATTTATTCCAGTACCAGTAACAGAAATTCCTAAGTTTATTACAGAGAGTCGAAAGGTTGGTGAAATTACCTGTACTCGGAATTTTCGTAATTGGATTAGGTCGCAATTACAGTAATCTTAACTGAGCGCATGGCGATTACTGACTTTTGTTAGCTCTGGCAGACTATTAACTTTGGTTTATTTTTTTTTTCAATAGCATTGATCATATTCAAGCTTAAGCCAATATCAACACTCAGCAAAAATACCTGGCGAGTGCTGTTGAGTGAGCTACTTCAGATGGGAACTCTAAATTAAGAGCCATATATCTTGTTCTCAGTTATGGTTTCTCTGACATTTAGCATTTACCAGAGGGATAGATGCCTAACTCAAATACTGTCGCTAGTGAGCAATTAGATTACCCATTTCTATTGCTCACACATATAGTTTGTGCGGATCAACAGATTCATAGTGAAGAGTCAAAAGCTCTACGTGAACTAGCCAAACAAGCCAGAATAGGACGAAACACTCTCGAAGAGATGGAGAAAATTCTCGTTCAAGATGAACACCATCTCTGTCTCAAAGATGTAGCCTCTAAGGTTCCCTTGGCTCAGCACAGTGAATCCATGAGACAAATTCTGGCAATAGCCTATGTTGACGGTTTCTTTTCACCGTTAGAGCGTGAGATTATCGAACAGGTGGCGCAGATTTGGAATTGGTCTGAAGGCGAGATTGAGCTGTTTATTGAAGAGGCGGAAGGATTTACTGCTAAGCGCTCTATTAAAGACGACAATAACCAATCGGAACTTTCCCTTGGTGCTCGTTTACTAACCGGAGCTGAGTCTATCTTGTCGCGTTCACTGGTGAGCAAATTAGCAGCACTTGCTCCAGAAAGTGTTGGACAGCAAATTGAGAAACTACAACGGGAAATTCTGTTGGCAGGGCCAGAATATGATGAGGCAATTCAACAGTGTGCAGCAATCGCTAATGAAGATTATAAGTTTGCCGAAGTCGCACTGAAACTGGCTTATGCAGCGCTTTTTAATTTGGGTAAAAATATCCAACTGTCTCTTGAAGAAATAAAGTGTAAGACTAATGGCAAGGGTAAGGCAACCACTGCTAAAGAAGTCGCGAAACAACTAAAGGATACTAGTAAGTCTCTCTCCACTGAGATTATCAAGGAAATTGAGGGAGTGCGCGAGTCACTGCGTGCCAAGCAACGCGCTCTTAATCATTTTAGTATCGCCTTTATGGGTAAAACTAAGGCGGGTAAAAGTACTCTTCACGCCATCATTACATGTGGAGGTTGGGATGCCATTGGTACAGGCATGCAGCGCACTACTCGCTTGAATCGAGTCTATGAGTGGAACAATATCCGCATTATTGATACTCCTGGTATTGGCGCTCCTGGTGGTAAAACTGATGAGGAAATTGCTCAAAGTGTGATTGAAGAGTCTGATGTAATTTGTTATGTGGTAACAAATGATAGTATCCAAGAAACAGAGTTTGGCTTTTTGCGACTTCTGAAAGAAAAAGCTAAGCCACTAATTATTCTGCTGAATGTTAAGCAGAATTTGCGGGACTCTCGACGTTTGGAGTATTTCTTAAAAGACTCCAATAAGTTGTTTGCTATGGAAGGCAAAAGTGGTCTTGATGGACATATTAGACGCATCCGTGAATATGCCAAAAAGCATTATACCAACGACTACTTTGAGATTATTCCTGTAATGCTACTTGCGGCGCAGATGGCGAGTGAGCCAGAACATAAAAAGATTAAAGATAAGCTATTTAAAGCAAGTCGAGTGCAGGATTTTCTTGATTCTATCCGCGAATCTTTAGTTAAGCATGGAACTATCAGGCGATCGCAAACTTTATTGGGTTCTACAGTAGGTGCAGTTGAGCATCCTTACAACTGGGTTACACAACAAGCCGAAGTCTATAAACATTTGACAGATACACTCAAAAATGAGCGTAGAAATTTCAATAATGATGTCCAAAAAACACAGCAGTATGCTTGTGACCTTTTGCTGCAAGAAATTGAAGATATCTTTCAAGAGGTCTTGAATGCTGTCCCAGATTTTGCGGAAGATTATTGGGATGCTACAGAATATGAAATGAATCTCGGTTGGGAGGAAGAACTCAAATATATTGGCTTTGAGGAGCGCTTGCAAATCGCCTATGAAGAAACTAGCCAAGAATTTAATCAAGAGGTTCAGCAAGCACTTGAGGAAATTGGGCATGAATTACAACTAGTTATTAAACTCAGCGGCGGTAATTTAAGATTTTATGAACAGGATGTAGGGATTTTTGATCGTAATTTCATGCGCATTGGTGGAACTGTTCTGGCAATAGCAGGAACCGTCACAAGTTTTTTAGCATTTCCTATTGGCATCTCTATTACTATTGTTGGTGGCGTTATTGGTATGATTTCAGGATGGTTCAAATCCAGAAATCAAAAGCGGCGCGAGGCTGTTCAAAAAATTTCAAACTCATTAATTAGTCAACTCGAAAGCAATGAAAAAGACATTCTTAAGCAGGCTAAAAGTAACTTCACTAACTCCTGTGATCATGTAGCTAGTAGCATCAACACCTACTTTGATGAGCTAATTCAAGGCTTAGATGCGATCGCTATACACTTAGAAGCAGCTAAGAGTAAGTTATCTCAGACAGATAACTATCTTAATCGTGCTTACGCCAAGCGAATTATTGACTGGTGTTGCGAGCAATATGAACCCCTGACTGATGAGAGTATCCACAAAACTATTGCCACAGTTAAACGGGATTTTGGACGCAGCATACATATTCAAACTAAATCCAACTGCAAACGACGAAAGTCTCTCGACAAGATCAACTTAATTCTGGAAGAAGACGTTTCTATTCAAAGCCTCAAATCTTCCAAATAGGAGACTATTACCCATGACTCAGAACAATCAAAAATTCCAAGCTGCTGCTGTCGGTGCTAAATTCAATAAAACAGTAGTAAAATTCGATAAACTACTGGCTGAAGTAAACACAGGAGAATTGACAGTCATCCGTAAAAAACTGCGAAAAAAATTAAAAGCACATCGGGAACAAGGTATTATTTCAGTAGCATTTGTAGGGCAATATAGCTCTGGTAAATCTACGATCATTTCTGCCCTCACCGGAAAACGAGATATCCGCATTGATGCCGATATTGCTACCGATAAAACCGCCAGTTATGATTGGAATGAGATCAGACTCATCGATACACCAGGACTCTTTACAGATCGTCAGGATCATGATGCAATTACCTATGATGCTATTGCCAAAGCAGACTTACTAGTATTCTGCCTGACATACATGCTCTTTGACTCAATAACAGCAGAGAATTTTAAAAAGTTAGCCTATGAACAGGGCTATCGCTGGAAAATGATGCTAATCATTAACAAAATGTCTGATGAGGCAGGGGAAGAGGAGCAAAAAATCACTAACTACCGAAAGAGTCTTGCTGAGGCAATTAAACCTCATCGTATTGATGAATTTCCCATCTGTTTTATTGATGCTAAAGACTACTGTGAAGGCATTGATGAAAATGAAGACTTTTTACTGGAAGTCAGCCGTTTTCAAACTTTTATTGATCAACTCAATAACTTTGTAGAGCGTCGTGGATCCCTCGCTAAATTCGATACACCAGTCCGAATTGCCCAAAGCTGTCTTGATGAAGCCCTATTGAGTTTTAGCCGTGATGCTAACGAAGATTCTGCTTATCTAGAAATCCTTACCCGTCTCTCTCGCAAAGTACGACAAGAACGCGATCGCTTACGTACTAAAGTAAAGAGTATCATCCTACAGATGTCCTTGGCAGTTGTACAGGAAGGACACACTCTGGCAGCAGCCGTAGGGAGTAATGAAGATTTTGACATGCTTAGCAAACAAGCTGAGCTGAATGTACGACAGCACTATGAAAAAGTAGAATATGAAATGGACTCTGCCGTTAATGCAGCAGTAGAGGAGATAAGCCAAGAAGTTGAGGAAGTAATGCAAAGTCCCCTCTTCCAAGCCTTTGTTGCTCGCTTAGAGAGCAGCTACGATATATCTGGCAAGGATGTGGATGAGGGTATTGATTTCGAGCAGCTTAAAAGTCAAGTTAATTGGCTTAAAAAAATCGGTGAAACAGCAGGTGTTAAAATAACCGATTTTGCCACTAGGGGATTTTTCTCCACTGCTGGAGATGGATTTCTCCGCTCTATTGATGTCGTGGGTGGAGGGCTCCATCGAGGTGTTTTATCCGTGGGCAAATTTGTGGGATTCAAGTTTAAACCTTGGCAGGCAGTAGGTATTGCCAAAAATATTGGTAATGCAGCTAAATTCCTAGGGCCAGTTATGATAGTTGCTTCAGTTGTAGCAGATTTGTGTCAAATGCAACAGGAACAAGAGCAGCAACAGCAAATGGCAGATGCTCGCCGCGAGATTACCAGCCACTTCCAGAGGATAGCCAAAGACTTAGAACATCGGGTAGAAATACAACTGTCAGACTTTGAAGAGCAAGTTTACGGAGAAATTGAGCAGAAAATCTCCCAAGCCCGCCAGGAAAAAGAAAATGCGATCGCAGTTGATAATAAGAATGTAAAACAATTAGCAGAAATCCGCCAAGATTTCGAGTTAATTCTGCGCTATATCACCAAAGCCTCAGAAAAGTAAGAAACATCACATCCAATCAATTAACCTTAACAACAGTAGGTTGGGTTTAACCTCATTCTCCCCAACCTACAAATACTGAATATCCATTTATCACTTATTACTTATTACTTATTACTTATTACTTAGATTAAGTTCCACAATAACCGGAGCATGATCACTGGGTTTAGTTAACTTCCTTGGCGATAGATCAATCCTACAATTAGTTGCCTGCTGATAAAGCTCTGCTGTCAAATAGATATGATCAATGCGCCAACCTCTATTACCCTGAAAAGCCCGAGTACGATAATCCCACCAGCTGAAATATCCACTCTCTGAGGTGAATTTACGAAAGGCATCAGCTAAGCCTAATGCTAAAATATCCTGTAGTGCCTGACGCTCAACTGCCGATGCCATAATGTGGTTTTCTTTATCTTTGGGATTGTGAATGTCACGGTCTTCCAGAGCAATGTTAAAATCCCCACAAACACATAAACTACTAGGCTGTTGCTCCAACAGAGAAAATAGGTATTGTCTGAGCAGTTTTAGCCAAGTAAGCTTGTAGTCATACTTATCACTGCCTACAGAGGAACCATTAGGCACATAAAGGTTAACAATACGGATGCCTTCAAAAACAACCGCAATCACCCGCTTTTGTTGATCTAAATCCCCTACCTCCTCAGCAGCTAGCATAGAGGAAAAACCAATACTAACCTCTGGTGCTGCCTTCCGCGTGAAGATAGCTACGCCATTGTAGGACTTTTGCCCAGAGATATAGAGATGATAACCTAACTCAGCAAAAGGCGATCGCGGGAAATCTGCATCTACAACTTTAGTTTCTTGCAAACAAAGAACATCGACTTCAGTATCTCGCAACCAATCTACCACCTGAGCTTGGCGAGTGCGAATTGAGTTGACATTCCAGGTGGCTATTTTCATCTGAAAATGGGGTTGGTAAGTTATAACTAGAGCTTGCTGAATAAGTGTTTTGGTCAAGAGTCTCTGAGTCAGGAGTCAGGAGACAGCAGAGGAACTCAAAATAATCTAGACAATTTAAAAGTGCAAGAATTTTGAGCCTCTAGATGCTATAGTCTTGCACTTGTAAGCGTAAAAAAAGACCCAAAATCCAAGTCTTGCATACCTTCTACATTAATTCAGCAAGCCCTAACTAGGCTGACATGCATTAAAAATACAAATCAGCCTAGCAGTACTTTAACAGTCATTGGCTTTAAATCTCCCCATCTCCCCATCTCCCCATCTCCCCGTCTCCCCCTCTCCCCGTTAATATCGATTAAATCTTACAGGTCAAATCCCCAGTTTTTTGACTAAAGCGCAGATTTTCGGCGTAGTCAACTGGGCAGTCAATAACTGTGGGAACCTCTTGAGCAAGTGCATTTTTCAGGGTAGGAATAAAATCAGCCACTGAATTTACGCGGTAACCTTTGAGTCCAATACTTTCAGCAAATCTGACAAAATCTGGATTACCAAAGTGGACAAAAGCCGAATCACCAAAATGATTTTCTTGCTTCCATTCAATCAAGCCATAGCCGCCGTCATTGAAAATCAAAGTCACAAAAGGTGTTCCTACCCTTAGTGCTGTCTCTAATTCCTGGCAATTCATCATAAAACCACCATCACCAGTAACGGCAACTATTTTCTTTTCAGGATAAACAAGTTTTGCCGCCAATGCCCCAGGTAAAGCAATTCCCATCGCTGCAAAGCCATTGGAAATGATGCAGGTATTGGGACAGTCACAGTGATAGTGGCGCGCCATCCACATTTTGTGGGCACCAACATCGGAGATGACAATATCCTCTGGTCCCATTACCTGCCGCAGGTCATAGATCAGTTTTTGTGGTTTAATCGGAAATTCATTATCATTAGCATACTGTTCATAATCTGCTCTGATATCCGATCTTAATTCAACTGCATAAGGTGCGGGTTTGCCTTGGCGGTCCCCCTGTTTCATAATTTCACTTAGAGAATCAGAGATATCCCCTACCACTTCCACTAAGGGAATATAACTGCTGTCAATTTCTGCCGGTGTATCACCAATGTGAATAAGTGGAATCTTGCCCTCTGGATTCCACTTTTTCGGAGAATATTCAATTAGGTCATAACCAACTGCAATTACTAAATCGGCTTTATCAAAGGCACAATTAACTAAGTCTCTTTGCTGTAGTCCTATTGTCCACAAAGATAGGGGATGAGTGTAAGGAATGACTCCTTTACCCATAAAACTATTAATTACTGGAATATTCATCCGAGTCGCAAATTCCGTCAGTGCTTCAGCCGCATTGGCACGAATCGCCCCATTTCCTGCTAGGATTAGGGGGTTTTTAGCTTTGGAAATAGCAACAGCTGCCTTGCCCAAACTACGGAAAGAAGCAAAGGTTTTGTCCCGACTATCTTTGCTCAGAGTTTGACTAGTGACTGGCATTGCCGCAATGTTTTCTGGCAAGTCAATATGAACTGCCCCTGGTTTTTCAGTCTGAGCAAGTTTAAAGGCCTTGCGGACGATTTCGGCAGTATTACTGGGGCGAACAATTTGGGTATTCCACTTAGTAACTGGGGCAAACATTGCCACCAAATCTAAGTACTGGTGGGATTCAATATGCATTCTATCTGTCCCTACTTGACCAGTAATTGCCACCAGTGGTGCACCATCTAAATTGGCATCAGCAACCCCAGTCATCAAATTAGTTGCCCCTGGGCCCAAGGTAGAAAGACATACCCCAGCCTTACCAGTCAAACGCCCGTAAACATCAGCCATGAAAGCTGCACCCTGTTCATGACGGGTGGTAATGAATTGAATTGAAGAGTTTTTGAGTGCTTCTAAGACATGGAGATTTTCTTCTCCAGGCAGTCCAAAAACGTACTCAACCCCTTCGTTTTCTAGGCAACTTACCAACAGTTCCGCTGTATTCATTTCGCCCATTTTAATTTCGCTTTGGTAATGCAGTTTTTTGTTAGAAACCGTGCTTGTATGAAAGCTCCTCACCACCTAATCTCCCTCTTAAATTAGAGGGAGATCAAAATCCTATTTAAAGTAATTAGACACAATTTCAACCTCGCTTTACTGCCATTGTGGCACTAACTTACAAAATTGATTTCAGTATTTCTAATTACGACATATCCGCCTATTCTACTTTATCCATATTGTTTTGATATTGACAAACTCATGTATGCCTTGGATTCCTAATTCTCGCCCATAACCAGAACGCTTAATTCCCCCAAAAGGCAGACGCGGGTCTGATTTAACTAAGCCATTAATAAACACAGCACCAGCTTCAAGTTCCTCAATTAAGCGGTTGGCTTGCTCGGTATCTGTTGTCCAGGCACTAGCTCCCAGTCCAAAAGGCGTCGAATTTGCCAGTTCAATAGCTTGATCAAGATTAGCTACTCGGAATAATAGCGCTACTGGTCCAAAAAATTCCTCTTTGTAAGCTGGTGTTCCTGGGGGAATGTCTGTCAAAATTGTGGGCGGATAAAAGTTCCCAGCATGATCAGATAAAGGATGTCCACCGCTGAGAACTTTTGCACCTTTTTCGATGCAAGCTTGGACTAGCTGGTCTAATTCCTGAAGAATACTGGGAGTTGCCAAGGGCCCAACATCAGTATCCTCTGCCATCGGGTCACCAATTTTTAGCCCCTTGAACTTTTCTACCAGGCGTTGCTCAAATTCATCAGCGATCGCATCAGCAAGGATAAACCTTTTTGCCGCAATGCAAGATTGACCATTATTGAGCAGGCGAGCTACCACAGCAGTGTCCACTGCCGCCTCTAAATCAGCACTTTCCAGGACAATGTAGGGGTCACTTCCTCCTAATTCCAGAACTGCTTTCTTGATTTGTTTACCAGCACTTGAGGCTATGGCCGCACCTGCTAGTTCAGAGCCAGTCAAAGTTACTGCTCTGACTCGCTCATCGTTAACAATAGCTTCAACTTGGCTAGAGCCAATCAGTAAGGTCTGGAAAACTCCCTCGGGAAAACCTGCTTGTGTGATAATTTCTTCAATTGCCAAGGCGCATTGAGGGACATTAGAGGCATGTTTAAGTAAGCCTACATTTCCTGCCATTAAGGCTGGTGCAACAAAGCGAAAGACTTGCCAAAAGGGAAAATTCCAGGGCATTACTGCCAAAATAATCCCCAGAGGTTGATAGCGAACGAAGCTTTGGCTAGCATCAGTAGAAGCTGGGAGATCAGCTAGAAATTCAGCTGCATGTTCAGCGTAGTAGCGACAAACCCAAGCACATTTTTGGGCTTCGGCGATTGCGCTCTTGAGAGTCTTGCCCATTTCAGTGGTCATGATCTCACCGAACTTTTGCTTGTCGTGCTCTAAAATCTCGGCTGCTGCCAGCAGCCATTTGCTCCTTTGGCTGATCTCAGTTCGGCGATACTGTTGAAAAGCCTGTTGTGAGCGAGCAATTTTGTCTTGCACCTGTGTGCTGCTGAGCGGCTCAAAAGTTTTGATTTCTGACCCTGTTGCTGGGTTAACTGTAGCGATACCCATTGCCTTGCCTCCATCCCCAAATCTTATCGAGGATAGCATTTCATATACTAGTTTACAGCCTAACTGGCATTTATGAAATAAATCTTCATGTCCCTACAGATAGGTGCAACCAAAACCAGCCTTTGGTGAGGAGTCTCCGAGTCAGGAGTAACACAGATAGGGAACATAACCCTCTTTTGTCACTCTAGGAGATTTGTAGGAATTTACGTTATTTCAGCCTAGGAGAAATCAAGGTTTCAACCCAGTTTGACAGAAGAGGGATAAGCAGGATACAAGGGAATTTTATATACAAAAATCCTCCCCCATCTCCCCCTCTCCCCATCTCCCCATCCCCCCATCTCCCCATCTCCCCTCTCCCCCTCTCCCCATCTCAGTCTCAGGGCAAGCTAAAT
>JAAHGS010000061.1 GCA_010692645.1 Symploca sp. SIO2E9 | reverse complement strand
AGAGGAGGAGATGGGGAGATGGGGGGATGGCTCGGGGAGATGAATATTGAGCCTCCTGCCTCCTGCCTCCTGCCTCCTGCCTTCTGCCTTCTGCGGGAGATGGGGAGAAGCTCCAAAGGCGGGGGTGGGGAGAGATGTTTCTTAAGATTCTAAACGGTAAAAATTATTGATATTTTCAGCTTGGGGGTGTCCCAATGTCTAAAAAAGTCATTATAGACCCGGTAACACGTATTGAGGGTCATGCTAAAATATCCATCTATTTAGATGATGCTGGTGAAGTCTCAGATGCCCACTTCCATGTTGGGGAATTTCGAGGATTTGAGAAATTCTGTGAAGGTCGTCCGATGTGGGAAATGGCGGGAATTACTGCTCGCATCTGCGGAATTTGTCCAGTTAGCCACTTGTTAGCGTCGGCAAAGACAGGGGACAAAATTCAGGCAGTGAAAATTCCCACAGCTGGGGAGAAGCTGCGGCGGCTGATGAATTTGGGGCAGATTATTCAATCCCATGCCCTCAGTTTCTTTCACCTTAGCAGTCCAGACTTGTTGTTGGGTTGGGACTCTGATCCAGCTACTCGCAATCTGTTTGGGCTAATTGCTGCCAATCCAGATTTGGCTAGGGGTGGCATTCGCCTACGGCAGTTTGGTCAGCAGATAATTGAACTGCTGGGGGCTAAGAAGATTCACCCAGCTTGGGCTGTGCCTGGGGGGGTAAGATCCCCTCTATCTGAACAGGGACGCACTTGGATAGGCGATCGCATTCCTGAGTCCCGTGCGATCGCTCAAAATGCTCTAACTTTATTTAAGGGCTTACTGGATCAGTTTACCACTGAGGTGCAAACCTTCGGCAACTTTCCTTCCTTGTTCATGGGATTGGTTGGCAAGGATGGAGAATGGGAATACTATGACGGTCAGATTCGTTTTGTCGATAGTGAGGGCAACATTGTTGCCGATGGTCTTAGTGAAGATGACTATCAGGAATTCTTGGGTGAGGCTGTTGAATCCTGGTCCTATCTAAAGTTTCCCTACTACAAGCCTCTTGGTTATCCCGAGGGCATATATCGTGTGGGGCCATTGGCTCGGTTAAATATTTGCTCCCAGATTGGTACACCAGCATCTGACCAAGAGTTGCAGGAGTTTCGTGAACGCGGTGGTGCCATTGCCACTTCTTCCTTTTTCTATCATTATGCCCGCCTGGTTGAAATTCTGGCGGCGGTGGAGAAGATTGAACAATTGATAGATGACCCAGACATTGTCTCTCAACGTACCCGCGCTAGTGCTGGAATTAACCAGTTAGAGGGCATTGGTGTTAGCGAGGCACCTAGGGGTACTCTCTTCCACCACTATCAGGTAGATGAAAATGGGTTAATTGAAAAAGTTAATATGATCATCGCCACTGGTCACAATAATCTGGCTATGAATAAAACTGTAGCTCAGATTGCTAAGCATTATATCCATGGGAGTGAGATTCCTGAAGGGATGTTGAACCGAGTAGAGGCAGGAATTCGCGCTTTTGACCCCTGCTTGAGTTGTTCAACTCATGCGATGGGGCAGATGCCGTTGCATATTCAACTGCTGGGGGCCAATGGTGAGGTGCTCGATGAGGTTTGGCGGTATTACCAAGAGGAGCGCTGGTTCGAGAAATTGAGAGCATCTTATAGTCCCTTCAGACTTACGTGAGGTACTGTCAACGCTAACTGCTAGGCAGTATAGCGTTGGCTTCTCCTGGCCAATAGAAGGCAAAGGAAGATTGCTAATTACACTTGACACCAAAAAAAGTTAAACCATCACAACGCTGTTCTAATTGCGGAATTGTTCATCAAGAATGGGCTGAATTATCGAATCAATATCACCTTAAGGTCTCAATTTCCGAGACTCTTGTATGACTGCACCAGTCATGGCTGATTGCTGTAACTGCATGAAAGCTTTTAGATCCTCCAACTGGTACTTTGTCGTCTGCAAGAGGAGTCGCAATTGGTCTTCGGCTTCAATGCTCAGATAACCAGTTTTGAGAGTTTGTTGGACAATTTCACCAATTCTCATAATTACCCCGGTCTTCAATACTAGAATGTTAGCAAATTTTATTGTTTGCTAAGCAACTGTACTAGTTATTATTTCTTATTTAAGCTTTTGCGCGAACAGTCAACTAGCAAACATCTGATACTACATAAGTATAGATAAGAAGACGCGATTGCAGTATCTCAGGTTCCAGGTATATGGCGTTGACATCCTCCCAGCGCGTGTTTCGCGGGATTCCTAAACCTCGCGATGCGAGGTTTGGAGCTTCTTCCACATCTGCGCACACTACCAACTCGCGTTAGTTATGTCCCCGTCTTACGTCATGTCCACAGACTTTCGACCCATTGCAGAGTCCCGATTCCGCAAGCCCTGCGGTACGGAGTCTTACAAGAGCTGGTACTTGTTGCTTAGGCTTTTTACCAAGCTTTGCATTTCTAGCTGGAACCCCCTAAACCTAGTTTTTCAAGGTGCTAATACCTACTGCGCCGTGTTTTCGCGTTTCGGTACCTCTCTATTGTACAACTATGTGGAGGCGCGGCTTTCCTCCCATCGGTAAAACCGAGGGTTGACCGCCGCGAAATTAGATGAACAATGAATAATGAACAATGAGCCATGAACAGTGAATCAGAGTCCCTGGAGTGGCAGGGCTAATTCATTATAGCCTAAGCAATCGCTCATCGTTGCCATAATCACCAGCAGCAAAATCAACCGCAAGGGATAGCATCTTCCTCTTGGGGTACGAAAATCTTGGACTTGGGCTAAGGCTTTTTCACGTTTCATTTAGAAACGCTATATATACTGGCTAAAGTTGGGTTTGACAACCTTATTCCCCATCCCCCTCTATCTCATCTCCCTCTATCCCATCTCTTTTAAGTAGGTAATAAATTTGTGCAACCTGGCATTGCGATCAAAATCAAACAAAAAATTGTAGTCTGGCGTATAGGCATAGTTCTAATTGGACTGGTAATGCTTTTTCGTCTAACTGGCTCACTACAATTTTTAGAGTTGATAACTCTCGATTCCTTTTTACAGCTTCTTCCTCCTGAACCTAGGGAGGAACGGATTGTGATTGTGGGAATTGATGAAGCTGATATTCGGGAGGTAGGAAACTATCCAATACCAGATCAAGAAATTGCCAGCTTGCTCAAGAAATTACAAAGCTATAAGCCTAGGGTTATTGGTTTAGATATTGTTCGTGACTTACCAGTACAACCAGGCCAGAAGAAACTGGTTGCAGCATTTGAGGAACTCAAAAATCTGATTGCTGTTGAAAAAATATTGCCTGAACAAATTGAGCCACCACCATTACCCCCAGAACAAGTTGGTTTTGCTGATGTGCTTCCAGATGGTGATGGTAATGCTAGACGTAGCCTGCTGGGGATGTATAATCCTGAAGCCTCTGAAGAGTACAAATTTTCCTTTTCTTTACTGCTGGCTAGGTTTTATTTAGAGGGTGAAGGCATTACTATCGAAAACGGTATTAATGATACTCATACTATGCGATTTGCTGAAACTGAGCTACCTCGCTTGTCATCAAATTATGGAGGCTATGTCGGAGCTGATGTCGGAGATAATTCTTCTGAAGTTCAAGTGTTACTCAATTTCCGGAGGGGTAGAGAACCATTTCGGTTCTTATCTCTTAGGGATATCGAAACCGAGAATTTGCAACCAAGTTGGATTCGCGATCGCATTGTTATTATTGGTATTACTGCTGCTAGTATCAAAGATACTATAAATACTGAAGCCATTGCTGATTTGAATCCTGCTGGAAAAATTTATGGTGTAGAATTCCATGCCCATGCTACTAGCCAAATTATTAGTGCAGTTCTTGATAAGCGGCTACTTTTAAAAAGTTGGTCAGATGGTTGGGAATATCTTTGGATTTTTAGTTGGGGATTTCTAGCAATTACTCTTGGTCGTTTTACTCGCTCGGCGTTAACAAACCTTTTTGCTGTTGGTCTTACTAGCCTGATTATTATAGGAGTTGGTTATCTATTTCTCCTAGTTTGGGGTTGGTGGGTTCCGATAGTACCAGCTTTATTGATTTTGGTCTTAAATGGTGTAGCTTATACGACTTTTTATCAAAGCAAACGAGCTTTTCAGTCTCTAATTTATGAACGTCAATGTACTATTGATGATACCTTTACAACTATTCATAATGGACCTTTACAAACACTAGCCAATATCTTGAGACGTAGTCGATGCCAGAATCTGTCACAAGAACAATTGGTTTCGGAACTGGAAACTTTGAACCAGGAAATACGAGCAATTGGTGAATACTTGAAAACAGAATCTACTCCTCAAGGGGAACAGTTGCTCCGAGAATCCCTAATTGAAACCAAAAGTCTCCGTCTAGGAAGTGGGGTTAGACTAGATTTAACTCTCCCAATCCATGAGCTTTTCTATACAGTCTACAATGAGACCATAAAGAGGCAAAGCTTTCCTAATTTTACCACCATTAAAGCTAAAGTTATTAAATTTGAGCCTATTGAGTCTCGATACTTAAGTTTTAGACAAAAGGAAAAACTTTGTCAATTTCTTGAAGAGGCTTTGTGTAATGTAGGGAAATACGCAACAGGAGCAACTCGACTTATTGTTCGTGGTAGAGAAAAGGAAGGTTGGTATACCCTGAGTATTCAAGATAATGGATCAGGTATCAATTCCAATTCTGAAGGTAGAGGAACAAAACAGTTTAGAACTCTAGCAATACTTTTGGGAGGAACGTTTAAGCGAGAGTCTCTTTCTACCCGCCGTGGCACTCTCTGTGAGTTAACTTGGCGTTTAACAGATAAACACTGGAGTTTAATAATCAGAAAATGGCTGAGAATTTTTGTGTTTACAAAGCTAAAAAAATAGGTATATCTTACTTATGAGATTAAAGCAAAATCCGTTTTTTTTAAAAAATGTTATAAGCTTAACGCTAGTGACTAGTTGTGTTCTCAGCTTATCTCTAACTTTCAATCGGATGGTTTTAGCTGATTTTGTGCCTCCTCCTAATCGAGAGAACGTGTCTCAAAAAAGATCAGATTCGGGAACAACAAGAAGTTCAAATTCAGGAACAACAAGGATGGAGGGGTGTCAAACTGGGGAGATACCTCTAACCCTTCTTGCTTCTCTAAATTATGTGGGGCAAACTATTTCTACACACCCCACTTTGGCTTGGTTTGTTCCCGACTCCGAGCCATTTGATCTAGAATTTAGACTTTATGAGTATGGCTTGGATGGTAATTTAAAGCAAGTAGGCAATGAAATTTTACTGAAGAGCTCACCAGGGATTATGACCTTATCTCCGATTGAACCGGATACACCAGGACTTTCTGTAGGCAAAAAACATCTCTGGCAAGTGACAATTATTTGTAATCCTAATGATCCATCACAAGATTTATTAGCAGCAGCACAGTTTCGTGTAGTAGATAAGCCGCTAACTTTCTCCCGAAATATAGAAAATTTAACTAATCTTGAGAAAGTAGATTTCTATGCTCAGGAGGGGTTATGGTATGATGCTCTGAGTGAAGCACTAAAACTTTCTGAAGACTCAAAACTAGGAGATGTAGGTTCGGTTCTCTTAGAAAGTCTTGCCAAATGGGAGGAACCAGAAGCGACACAACAATTGACATCAGAGCAACGTGAAGAAATTGAACACTATATTCAGAATTTAAGACAGATTGCTATCAGCGAAAAATAGTATTTGTAGGTTGGGTTGAGGTAACGAAACCCAACATATATTCTGGGAAAGAGTTGGGTTTCACTTAGTTCTACCCAACCTACTTTCATTCAGTCTAATTACTCGGACATGATATATAGCGTTTCTCGAATAACTGAAATACACCTAGTTCTGTTCCTTGCTTCCTGCTCCCTACTCCCTGCTCCCTAAAACCAAGAAGTTTGTATCTCACCAATTTGAGAAGTGCTATAACTGATAACTAGTAGGCAGATAGCAAAATCAAGCCTCCAGAACAGAAGCAATCCTGTGGTTAGGACAAGTGGGTGCATGTTGTTAACACTAAAGATAAAGAATTACCTCACAATTGCTGGAACTATTCCCTTAATAGTATGGTTAGCTTACACTTCTTTAGCTAATCGTGTTTTAGCTCAAATTACACCAGATAACACTTTGGGTAATGAAAGTTCTGTGGTAACACCCAATGTTGATGTTAAAGGGGCATTGGCAGATTTGATTGAAGGTGGGGCGATAAGGGATATCAATCTCTTTCACAGTTTCTTAGAATTTAATGTCTCAGATGGAGGGCGAGTTTACTTTGCTAATCCAGTAGGGATTGAGAATATTTTGAGTCGAGTAACAGGGGGAAATCCTTCTGATATCTTTGGTACTCTTGGGGTTTTGGGTGAAGCGAATCTGTTTTTGATTAACCCTAATGGTATTTTCTTTGGTCCTAACGCTAGTTTGGACGTGGAAGCTTCGTTTGTAGGGACTACGGCTAATGCTGTTGGTTTTAGTGATCAGGGTTCTTTTAGTGCCACTAATCCGGAAGCACCACCTCTGCTAAGAGTACATCCAGATGCATTTTTCTTCAATATACTTGCGGCTCAAAGACAGAATGCCATTGAAAGTAGGGCGAATCTGGCATTACCTGTGGGTGAGAGTTTACTGCTGTTGGGAGGGAACGTCGCACCCAATGCTGAGGCGACAGGTGGGATTTTATTTGATGGTGATACCATTGTATCCGCACTCGGTGGCAGAGTGGAGTTAGCAGGAGTAGGAGAAGTCGGAAAGGTTGGCTTAGCCCATGAAAATGGCAGTCTGCGCTTGATTTTTCCAGAAAATTTAGAGAGGACAGATATATCAGTTGTCGATACCTTTATTGGGGTGCAAGGTTCTGGTGGTGGAGATATTGGGATTTATGCAAAGAATTTAGCTTTATCAGACAGTTCAATCGTAGCCGGAATTAATTTTGATTCAGGCTCAGAGGGGACTCAAGCAGGAGATATACTTATTGACGCTACTGGAGAAGTAACTATAGCAGATGGTTCTATTGTCAATTTCGTTTTGACTGGAGCAAAAGGTAAAGGAGGAAATGTAGAGATTAACACAAGTTCCCTTTCTCTGACTGATGGGGCTCGAATTATTGCCAGTACTTTTGGAGAAGGAGATGGGGGTTCAATTTTAATTCGTGCCACAGAGACTGTTTCCGTTGATGGGGAAGATGCAGGTGGCAGCCCCAGTGGTATCTTTACTGATGTCGGCTCAGAAGCCCAAGGCAATGGCGGTGATGTCAAGATTGAAACTGGTTCTTTGTTTCTCACTAATGGTGCTCAAATTGGCGCTAATCTCCGTGGAGAAGGCAATAGTGGTTCAGTTTTGATTAATGCTAGAGAAACTGTTTTCTTGGATAGGGACAGTTTAATAAGTAGTATTTTGCGGCCTGGAGCTCAGGGTAATGGTGGTAATGTAGAAATTGATACGAGTTCTCTTTCTCTCAATAATGGGGCTGATATTTTTGCCAATATCTTTTTGGCACAAGGAGACGCAGGTTCAGTATTGATTAGTGCCACCGATACGGTTTCTGTTGATAAGGAAAGTTTTATTATCAGTATTGTGTTTTTAGGATCTCAGGGTAATGCTGGTAATATTGAGATTGAAACCGGTTCCCTGCGGATCAGCAATGGTGGTCAAATTAGTTCTACCATTTTGTCGTCACAAGGAGACGCAGGTTCAGTATTGATTCGCGCTACCGACACAGTTTCTATCGAGGGGGAAGATGCAGATGGCACCGGCAGTGGTATTACTAGTCTTGTAGATTCAGGTTCTCAGGGGAATGCCGGTAATGTCGATATTAAAACTGCTTCTCTGCTAGTAAGCAATGGAGCTCAAATTAATGTTACTACCAGTGGAGAAGGAAATGCAGGTTCAATATTAATTCGTGCCACCGACACGGTTTCTGTCGATAATAGTTCTGTCAATAGTCAAGTGAACTCAGAAGCTAAAGGTAATGGTGGTAGTGTCGAGATTGAGACCAGTTCTCTACTAGTAAGCAATGACGGTTTAATCGATACCAGTACCTTAGGAGAAGGGGATGCAGGTTCAATATTAATTCATGCCACTGACAAGGTTTCTGTTGATGACGGCGATATTGGTAGTAGCGTGATAGGAGGTCAGGGTAATAGCGGTAATATTGAAATTGAAACTGGTTCTTTGTTGATGACTAATAGGGCTGTAGTTGATACTACTACCTTTGGAGAAGGGAATGCGGGTTCAGTATTGATTCGTGCCACCGACAAGGTTTCTGTCGATGAGAGTTTTGTCAGTAGTAGTGTCAGCCCAGAAGCCAAAGGTAATGCTGGTAGTGTAGCAATTGAGACCGATCACCTTTCTCTAAGCAATGGAACTCTAGTTGTTGTCAGTACCCTAGGAGAGGGGGATGCCGGTTTGGTGTTGATTCGTGCCACCGACACTATTTCTGTAGATGACAGTTCTGTAACTAGTGTGGTCGGTCCAGAAGCCAAAGGTAATGCTGGTAGTATCGAGATTGAGGCAGATTTCCTGCTATTAACCAATGTGGCTATAATTAGTGCCGGCACTTCTGGAGAAGGGAATGCGGGTTCAGTGTTGATTCGTGACACCGACAGTGTTTCTGTAGATAATAGTTTTGTCAATAGTCTTGTCAATTCAGAAGCCAAAGGTAATGCTGGTGATGTCGAGATTGACACTGGTTCCCTTCATTTAACCAATGGCGCTCAAATTAGTTCCGGCACCTCAGGAGAAGGGAATGCAGGTTCTGTATTGATTAGTGCTACAGAGACTATTTCCTTGGATGAGGAAACTGTGATAGGTAGTAGTGTGGAATCAGGAGCCAAGGGTGATGGTGGTAGTGTGGAAATTGACACTGGCTCTCTTTATCTCACCAATGGGGCTTTCATTAACGTCGGTACCTTTGGCACAGGGGATGCAGGTGATATTATCCTCACGGTAGAGGAAAATTTAAATGCTGAGGATAGCGGTATCAGTACAATAGCAGCTTCTAACACAGGGGATGCGGGTGATATTATCCTCACAGTAGAGGAAAATTTAACTGCCGAGAACAGCTTTATATCGGCAGAATCTATATTGTCTGCTGGCGGCGCTATTGAAATAAAAGCGGGCGAGATACTTTTGTTTGGAGATAGCGATATTCGCACTAATGTTTTAGTCGGTACTGAAGGAGGCGGTAACATTACCCTCACAGCTGATTCAATTATCGCTTTTGATGATAGTGACATTCTCGCCTTCGCCCGAGATGGTGCAGGAGGCGATATTATCTTCAATACTCCCGCTTTCTTCGGTGAAAACTACCGCCCTGCTCCCAGAGGTACTAATCCAGAAACCCTCGATGACAATAATCGAGTCGATATCAATGCCTCTGGTGGAATAGATGGAGTAATTATCTTACCCGATGTCAGCTTTATTCAAAACAGTTTAAATGATTTGCCAGAGGCATTGGTAAACCCAGACATTTTGATTGCTGGTAGCTGTATCATTCCCACCAATGAGCCACAGGGAAGCTTATATATTACAGGTGCTGGCGGTTTACCAACTCGCCCTGGAGATATCTCCGTGGCACCTTTCCCCACTGGGATTGTAAAACCTATAGGCAATAGTGGTGATTCACCTAACTCAGTCTCTAGAACTAATCGTCGATGGCAAAAAGGTGACCCAATTGTAGAACCAACTGGAGTATATCAACTTCCCGATGGACGGCTGGTTATGGGTAGGGAATGTTCCCGCAAGTAATAAATATTTGTAGGTTGGGTTGAGGTAACGAAACCCAAGATATATTCTGGAAAAGAGTTGGGTTTCACTTAGTTCTACCCAACCTACTTTCATTCAAAGCCAGTTACCAATAAGTATGAATGGAGTCTACTTACAGTACAAATGTTCTAAGCACTAGCTCATCAAGGCTCGATTTGTGATTTGTAAACACACCAGCAAGTAATAAATATTTGTAGATTGGGTTGAGGTAACGAAACCCAAGATATATTCTGGAAAAGAGTTGGGTTTCACTTAGTTCTACCCAACCTACTTTCATTCAAAGCCAGTTACCAATAAGTATGAATGGAGCCCAGGTTATTGGATGACATCTCTTGTTTTGACAGTTATTTTGAATAAACTCTTTCTGAGCCTCCTGCAATGCTCTAGCTTTGCTCATTTTTCCTGATTGCCAGTTGTTGTAAAACTTAGTGATTAACTCTGTAGTAGAGGCACTTGGAATTGACCAAAGGGAAGCAATAACACTTCTAACACCAGCTTGGGCAGCTATACCAGCTAAACCAAGAGTAGCACGGTCATCTCCTACAGCAGTCTCACAAGCCGTGAGTGTGAGTAAATCTCCTGTTTCAGAACTATTACTGAAACGTCGGATATCTCTTTCTAACTGAGTGATTGTGAGCTTTTTATTTTTTCCTGTGACTAAAAAGGTGTCTTCTGGAATAGTACCGAACTTAGCATGAGTGGCGATGTGAATAATTGGGTAATTTTTCTTTTTTAATTCTTCTTGTAAGGTTTGGGGGGTAAAGTTATCATCTAGCAAGACTGTAATCTCAGGAAATTCAGATTTAAGGTTATTGATTTCTGTTTCAACAGATTCTCCCAGAGGGACAAATTTTTCACCATTAATTAGGCTTTCTTTTGTTAATCCGAAAGCGAGTATTCGAGAATCTTCACGGTTTATTTCGTTTTCTTTAGAAGTACTAATCTGAAAACGAGGAGTTGTTGCGATCGCATATTTTTCAACTAGAAATTTTTCTCCGTCATAGAGTGCACTCATGGGAATACTACGCAGAATCCCATCCTGAATAAAAATCAGAGTTTTAATCTGTTTGGTATCTAAATAACCTTTTTTAGCAAAAGGTTCAATAATTAAGTCGTATAATTCCTTAGCTGGTTCAAAGAAAGGGTTAGTGCGATCGCGCAATTTTGTTAGTTTTTGTCGGAATTCCTTAACTTCTTCCTTAAGAGTTTCACTGTCAGTATTAATCCAGGTTAAATCCTCCCGTCTACCATCTTTACCTTGTGGAAAATTCGCCAAAATAGCAGTTTTGTCTGGGAAAATTATCGAAGTAAAGATAGCTGTATCTTCTTTAACCACTTGCTCAATAGCTTTCTCGTTAACTAGTGTTAATACACAATCCTTGCCGAAGTAATTCTGTAGTTCTGCTAATTTCAAGGAATCAATGGTTTTGAGGGCAGCGTCTACTTCCAAATTGCGCTGTTTGTCTCCTGTAGGTAGTTGTTGGGCTAGTTCTAGGTTTAACCGAGCAAACTCACGATATAGAGAAGCAACGTCATCTCGAAAATCAAATTGTAAATCTCGCTCAGCAGTTAGAAGTTCACCTCGTATACCTCCAACCAGAAGCTGACTTTGATTATTTTCTTGACCTTCATTTTTACCTTTTCCTTCCAAGGCATCAATTGCTCTTTCATAAGCAGCCATTGCCTCAGACTCTTGCCCTAGTTTCTGCAAAATACGTGCCGCCTGCCACTCCCATAAATAGAGGCTATCTTTGGCAATTAAATTGTGGTCAGCTGCTGCCCTGGCTTGATTAGTCAAATCTAAGGCTTCACCATAATTCTGACGGCATTCATAAATATTACCTAATTCCCCAAGAGCAAAAGATTGGGAGCGATAATCCTGTAGGTTTTCGGCAATTGCTACAGCTTTTTCTAGTAGTTCCTTAGCATTTGATTCTCCTAAGATTCGTATTTGACAGGAATTATTTAATAAATTAGACTCTTGAGTAATAGGAGGTTGCTTCAAGCTAGCTAAATTAATGGCGGTATAAGCTTTTTGCCGAGAATCGGGAAGTTTGTTGAGCAAGCTGAGAGCTGTTGTTAAAATTTTATCTGGTTCAGCTTTGTTATCTAAAGCTGATTTTCTAATTTGGTAATCAAGTTTAATTAAATTTTGAACTGCCCTGATTTGATTGTTTGTCTGATTGTTATTAAGGGCAACTTCTAAACTATTCTGATAAGCTTGTTTAGCTTGTTGGTAGTTATAGTTAGCTATTTCTCTAAATTTCTGGTCACCAGTACCCCTGATTCGGGCAGATTCAGCGAAAGTATCCCAGCGTTGAGCTTGAGAGAAGTAAGCATTTCCTAAATTGATGTAAACTTGGGACTGATATTGGGTAATTATTTCTGTCGGCTTTTTCCTAATCAGATTTTCGATACTACAGTCTTTGATTCTGGGAGTGCTAGTTTGGACATCAGCTTCTTGGCTAGGAATACCCAAACTACTCTGTAAACATTCAATAGCTAGGTCATAATCACCTTTAAGGCGAAGAGCATTACCTAAACTACCCAAAGCAGCAATCTCTCCCTGCTTATCTCCCTGAGTACGGGCAATGGATAAAGCACTTTCCTGTTGGCAACTGAGCTTTTGATTAAATTGTTCACTCAAGTCATTGTCAGAGTTTTGGTTAGTATCTAAAGAACCACATAACAGAGCGATCGCTTGTCGATGTTGACCGATGCTACTATAAGCTTGAGCTAACTCAGTCATCATCCGCCCTTGTTTTTCCCATGCCTCAATTTGCTGATAGTAGGGAATAACTTGTTCCCAATAACTGATTGACTGATTAAGTTGACCAATTTGCTGATAGGCTCTTGCCAGGTAATCACGTACAATGGCAGCATTAGCTAGGTCATTAGTTTCTACAGCCATATCTAAAGCAGGTTTCCAAGAATCAATTGCTGAAAGAAACTGGTTTTGATGGTATGATTCTACTCCTTGGTCTACTAGTTGAATCAGACTAGGAGACTGGGCTGTTGCTATTGTTCTTCCTTCTATCTGTTGCTCTGTTGTGGGGAGATGACCTAACCATAAACAAAAGGTAAGACTACAGAGAAAAAGGGTTCCTAGTAACTTGCGAAGATTGGATTGGCGCTGTCTACTGGACATGAGAGATTCCTAAGTATTTCTCAATTAACAAAATCCTCACTTCTCACGAGTGGGTACATCCTAAAGTTGTCAAAATATTGGTAGTGAAAGCATATTGTTTCCTACTATTAAAGCAAATTTGCTATATTACAGCAAGCTCCCTATATTAAACTCATATTTTGCACATGCTGCAAAGAGCGCTTGGGACTTAAACCCCAGCATCATAGCGAAAATCTTCTAAAAGAGGATTAAATACCTACAATAATTGAGTTTCAGTCCACTTGAGTAGACTTGTGCTATTAGTCATGGAATTAATTTCATGGCGGTAAAAGTAGCTTACGGAACAATGGTACAAGAGCTGAGTTAAAGCAAGTTCCCTATCTTACAGCAAACGGGCAAGATGCCCACACTACAAATTTACACAAATGGGATGCTACCCTGACAGGTTGCTAAGAACTGAATCATTACTTTTTGAATTGTTTGAGAGTTACCATGTAGTTTTCTACAATCAGAATTGCATAAATCTTAACTTATTTCTTGTAGAAAGTCTTGTTTATTTGCTATAACTCACTTGGTACATTGGATAGTCAGAGTGCAGAATCTAGAAAAATGGCATATTCAAGCAGTTTAACCGATAGAGAGTGGGAAATTGGTGAGGATTTTAAAAGATTATTTAACGATTGCTGGAGCTATACCCTTAATGGCATGGTTAGCGTACGCTTGTTTAGCTAATCGTGCTTTAGCTCAGATTACACCAGATACCAGCTTGGGTAATGAAAATTCTGTGGTGACACCCAATGTTGATGTTAAAGGGGAATTGGCAGATTTAATCGAAGGTGGGGCGATAAGGGATATTAACCTCTTCCACAGTTTCTTAGAATTTAATGTCGAAAATGGAGGGCGAGTTTACTTTGCTAATCCAGCAGGAATTGAGAATATCTTAACCAGGGTGACAGGAAATAACGTCTCGAATATTCTGGGAACTTTGGGAGTAGATGGAGCCGCCAATTTATTCTTGCTCAATCCTAACGGTATTGTCTTTGGCAATAATGCCCAATTGGATGTGGAAGGTTCTTTTCTGGGTAGTACCACTAATAGCTTAGTATTTGGCGATGGCTCGGAGTTTAGTGCTACCAATCCTAATCAACCACCGTTATTAAAAGTTAGTACACCACTGGGATTACAGTATGGAGCTAATCCCACCGGAGATATTGTTAATTCTGGTAATTTAGCGGTGGGGCAGGATTTGACTTTGGCAGGTAATAATCTGGATTTGCAGGGGCAATTGTTAGCTGGAGGAGATTTGAAGCTGCAAGCAGAAGACACACTCAAGATTAGGGATAACTTAGATAATCCCTTTATTGCTGCGGCTGGAGGAGAATTAGTAGTTCAGGGTAATCAGGTAGTTGATATCTTTGCCTTGAATCATCCAGAGAGTGGACTATTTTCTGGTGGTAATTTAATATTGCGATCGCCTAATAGTATTGGTGGCGATGCCCATTACTGGAGTGGGGGCAGTTTTAGGATTGAGAAGTTGGATGGGAGTTTAGGGAATTTAGAGAGTCCCTATGACCCAGTGATTCGCTCTTTTGGGGATGTCAGTTTTAATACTTATCAGGGAGCCTCGCTACACATTTTGGCAGGAGGCTCAGTGAATATTGGTACTGCTCGAATTACAGGCCCAGAAACTGGTAGTGTGGGAGATAACTTTCTGGTGGAGGAAATCACCCTCTCAGATGGAACTTTAGTATCGATAAATGGTGGAGAGAAGCCAACTCTCGATGTCAGAGCCGGAGTGAGTGCAGAAGCCATTGGTACTCCCGGTATTACAGGTTTGGATGGTTTTCCCACAGACTTTTTTGCCGATGCTGGTTTTAATTTCCTTGAACCACCACCTGAGACTAATACTGCTGCTACCAGTGCTGATATTACGATTGGGGATGCTTTTATTTTGGCTCCTGATGGTTTGGTGTTGTTAACTAATCAGTATCAACCCAATGGCTCACTACCAGGTGGAGATATTAATATTATCGGAGCTGGTTTGCTAGGATTTGGCATATTCACTGCAAATGATCAAGGTAATGCTGGTGATGTTATTCTTGACTCTCGTCAAAATATTGCAGTTACCAACAGCGACATAAACTCTTCTTTTTTGGGTGATGACAACATCGTCGCTGATGCAGGTAATATTACCCTCCTTGCTCAAGAAGAAGTGTCTCTAACTAATGGCTTTATTTCTGCTGACAATTTTGGAGCAGGCGAAGGAGGTGATATTACTATTAGCACCAAACGACTGGTTGCCGATGGTGCAATCGTCTCAACTAGTACTCCAGGTGAAGCTACTGGGGGGAGTTTGAGGATATTTGCTTCGGAATCAGTAACCCTCAAGGGCATCAGCACTAATAATGAGCTTCCCAGTGCCTTGTTAGCTGGAACTCTTGGCACAGGAGACGCGGGAGAGATCACAATTAACACCAAAGAGTTAATCATGACTGATGAAGCAAGAGTTTTTGTTGCTACTTCTGGCGAGGGCGCAGGAGGAATTGTGACGATTGAAACTGAGAAGTTGCTGATTACCGATGGGGCGCAGGTGCTTGCCATAACTTATGGAGAAGGAAACGGAGGGGAGTTGAAGGTATTTGCCTCTGAATCTGTGCAAGTGATTGGTACTACTGCTGATGGTGAATTTCCCACGGGCTTGTCTAGTGAATCTCAAGGCAAAGGAGATGCAGGAGACTTAACTATTGAAACTGGGAAGTTGCTGATTGCCGATGGGGCACAGGTGACTGCTGGAAGTGATGAAGAAGGAAAAGGAGGGGAGTTAAAGGTATTTGCCTCTGAAGAGGTGCAAGTGATAGGAGAATCTGCTGATGGTGATTCTTTGAGTAATTTGAGTGCTCAATCTCAAGGAAAAGGAGATGCAGGAAATTTAACCATTAGCACTCCCAGATTGCTAATTACCGACGGCGCACAAGTTGGTGTTAGCACCTTTGCTGATGGAGCCGGGGGGAGTTTGATTATCGATGCGACAGAATTGGTGGAAGTGAGTGGTAATTCCGCCGATGGTGAGCGTATCAGCGTCTTGAATGCTCAAGCTGAAGGCACAGGAGATGCCGGGAATTTAACAATTAATACTCCCAGATTGCTGATTACCGATGGGGCACAAGTCGGTGCTGGAACTGATGGAGCTGGAAAAGGAGGAGAAGTGAGGGTATTTGCCTCTGAGCAAGTGCAAGTGATTGGTACTTCTGCCAATGGTGAGTTTACTAGCAGCTTGAGTGTTCAAACTCAAGGCACAGGAGATGCAGGAGATTTAACCATTGAAACTGGGAAGTTGCTCATTGCCGATGGAGCCAATGTAAGTACTAGCACTTTCGCGCAAGGAGATGGAGGAGAATTAAAGGTATTTGCCTCGGAAGAAGTGCAAATGATGGGAAGATCTGCTAATGGTAAATTTGCCACTTTCTTGTCAAGTCAATCGGCAACAGGTAGCACGGGAAATGCAGGAGATTTAACCATTAAAACACAGAAGTTGCTGATTACCGATGGAGGCAATGTAAGTGCTGGCACCTTCGCACAAGGAGATGGAGGAGAGTTGAATGTATTTGCTTCTGAGGAAGTGCAAGTGATTGGAGAATCTGCTGATGGTGAGTTTCCCAGTGCTCTAGGTACTCAATCTCAAGGCAAAGGGGATGCAGGAAGCTTAACTATTGAGACTGAGAAGTTACTCATTGCCGAAGGAGGATTGGTGTCTACTGCTACTTTCGAGGATGGAGAAGCAGGAAATTTAACCATTCAAGCCAAAGAGTTACTTCTTACTGATAGCGCACAGGTGTCGGCACGTAGTCAGGGAAAAACTCCCGCAGGCGACATTAATATCAACGTTGAGGGACTTTTGAGCGCCACTGATGGTGAAATTATTACTGATGCTGAACAATCTGCTGGTGGTGCCATTAATATCACAGCCCAAGATATCCGACTCTTCGGTGATAGTGACATCAAAACTAATGTCTTCAGTGGTGACAAAAACGGTGGAGATATCAATATTACTGCTGATTCGATTATTGCTTTTGATGATAGTGATATTCTCGCCTTTGCCCGAGATGGTAAAGGAGGTGATATTACCTTTAATACTGTTGCCTTCTTCGGTGAAAACTATCGCCCTGCTCCAGAAGGTACTGATCCAGAAACCCTCGATGGCAATAATGTAGTCGATATCAATGCCTCTGGTAGAACAGATGGAGTAATTAACTTACCCGATGTAAGTTTTATTCAAAATAGCCTCACCGATTTGCAAGAGGAATTGGTCAATCCAGATAGTTTAATCGCTGGTAGCTGTATTATTCCCACCAATCAACAACAGGTCAGCTTATATATTACTGGGGCTGGCGGTTTACCAACTCGCCCTGGAGATGTTTCAGTGGCACCTTTCCCCACTGGGATTGTACAACCCATAGGAAGTAGTGATGATTCAGCTGAGTCAGTTTCTCGAACTAATCGTCAATGGCAAAAAGGCGACCCAATTATAGAACCAACTGGAGTATATCAGCTCTCTAATGGACGGCTGGTTATGGGTAGGGAGTGTTCTCGAAAGTAATAAGTAATAAGTAATAAGTAATAAGTAATAAATGGTTAAAATTTTAAACAATTACTTAACGATTGCTGGAGCTATACCCTTAATCGCATGCTTAGCGTACACTTGTTTCACTCATCGTGCTTTAGCTCAGCTGACACCAGATACCAGCTTGGGTAATGAAAATTCTGTAGTGACACCCAATGTTGATGTTCAAGGGGAATTGGCAGATTTAATCGAAGGTGGGGCAATAAGGGATCTTAACCTCTTCCACAGTTTCTTAGAGTTTAATGTCGAAAATGGAGGGCGAGTTTACTTTGCTAATCCGGCAGGGATTGAGAATATTTTGACGAGGGTGACAGGGAATAATGCCTCTAATATTCTGGGAACTTTGGGAGTAGATGGAGCCGCCAATTTATTCTTACTCAATCCTAACGGTATTGTCTTTGGCAATAATGCCCAATTGGATGTGGAAGGTTCTTTTATGGGTAGTACAGCCAATAGTTTAGTGTTTGGCGATGGCTCGGAGTTTAGTGCTACGGATTCAGGGGTTGCGCCGTTGTTGACGGTTAGTGTACCTGTTGGCTTGCAGTATGGAGCTAATCCCACCGGAGATATTGCTAATTCCGGTAATTTAGCGGCGGGGCAGGATTTGACTCTGGTAGGTAATAATCTGGATTTGCAGGGGCAATTGTTAGCTGGGGGAGACTTGAAGCTGCAAGCAGAAAACACACTCAAGATTAGGGATAGCTTAGATAATCCCTTTATTGCTGCAGCTGGGGGAGAATTAGTAATTCAGGGTAACGAAAGTGTCGATATCTTTGCTTTAAATCATCCAGACAGTGGACTATTTTCTGGTGGTAATTTAATATTGCGATCGCTTAATAGTATTAGTGGTGATGCTCACTATTGGAGTGGGGGCAGTTTTCGCATTGAGAAATTGGATGGGAGTTTAGGGGATTTAGAGAGTCCCTATGACCCAGTGATTCGTTCTTTTGGAGATGTTAGTTTTAATAATTATTTTGGAGCCTCACTACACATTTTGGCAGGAGGCTCAGTAAATATTGGCACTGTGATCATTACAGAACCTGAAACTGGTAGTGTTGGTGATAACTTTCTGGTGGAGGAAATCACCCTCTCAGATGGAACTTTAGTCTCGATTAATGGTGGGGAGCAACCAACTCTCGATGTCAGAGCCGGAGTGAGTCCACAGGCAATTGGTACTCCTGGTATTACAGGCTTTGATGGTTTTCCTACAGACTTTTTTGCCGATGCTGGTTTTAATTTCCTCGAACCACCACCAGAAACTAATACTGCTGCTACCAGTGCTGATATTACTATTGATGCTGTTGGTATCAATGCTCCTGACGGGTTGATATTTTTAACTAATCAGTATCAACCCAATACCTCACTACCAGGAGGGGATATTAATATTACCGGAGCTGGTTTATTCGGATTTGACATATTCACTGCCAGTGATCAGGGTAACAGTGGTGATGTTATCCTTGACTCTCGTCAAAATATTGCTCTTACCAACGCTAACATAGATTCTTCTGCTTCTACTCTTGATGCTGGTAATATTACCCTCCTTGCTCAAGAAGCAGTATCTATAACTAATAGCTCGATGCTTGCTAACACTTCTGGAGCGGGCAACGGAGGTGATATTACCATTAGCAGCAAACGATTGATTGCTGATGGTGTCAATATTTTAACTGATAGTACAGGTGAAGGTACTGGAGGAAATTTGGGGGTATTTGCTTCAGAATCAGTAACCCTTAAGGGTATCAATGCTGATACTGAGTTTCCCAGTTTCTTGTTAGCTTCAACTTCTGGCACAGGAGAGGCAGGAGATATCACAATTAATACCAGAGAGTTACTTATTACTGATGGAGCAACAGTCTCGGTTAGTACTTCCGGCGAGGGCGCGGGAGGAACTTTAACAATTGAAACCGAGAAGTTGCTCATTGCCGATGGAGCCATTGTAAGGGCTAGCACTTTCAGAGAAGGAAAAGGAGGGGAATTGAGGGTATTTGCCTCTGAAGAAGTTCAAGTAATTGGAACCTCTGCTGATGGCGAGCTTTCGAGTTCCTTGTCGAATAGCTCTTTAGGGAAAGGAGATGCAGGAAGCTTAACCATTGAAACTGGAAATTTGCTCATTGCCAATGGGGCAAATGTAACTACTAGCACTTTCGGAGAAGGAAAAGGAGGGGAGTTGAAAGTATTTGCCTCTGAGCAAGTGCAAGTAATTGGAGAATCTGCTGATGGTCAGTTTACCGGTGTCTTGTCGAGTGAATCGAATGGGCAAGGAGATGCAGGAAGCTTAACCATTGAAACTGGGAAGTTGCTGATTGCTAATGGCAGCAGAGTGAGTACTAGCACTTTCGGAGAAGGAAAAGGAGGGGAGTTGAGGGTATTTGCTTCTGAGCAAGTGCAAATAATTGGAACCTCTGCTGATGGTGAGTCTTCCAGCTCCTTTTCGAGTATCTCTGGGGGGAAAGGAGATGCAGGGGACTTAACCATTGAAACTGGGAAGTTGCTCATTACCGATGGAGCCAACGTGAGTGCTGCTACTGCCGGAGAAGGAGATGCAGGGGACTTAACCATTAAAACTGGGAAGTTGCTCATTACCGATGGGGCAAGTGTGAGTACTGCTACTGTTGGAGAAGGAAATGGAGGAAATTTAATTGTCAATGCTTCTGAATCAGTGCAAGTAATTGGAACCTCTGCTGATGGTGAGTCTTCCAGCATCTTGTCGAGTCGCTCTCTAGGGAAAGGAGATGCAGGAGATTTGACTATTGAAACTGGGAAGTTGCTCATTACCGATGGAGCAGATGTAAGTACTACCACTTTTGGAGAAGGAACAGCAGGAGAGTTGAGAGTATTTGCCTCCGAGGAAGTACAACTGATGGGAACCTCTGCTGATGGTGAGTTGCCCACTTTCTTATCGAGTGAATCTCAAGCAGGTAGCACGGGAGATGCAGGGGACTTAACCATTGAAACTGGGAAGTTGCTCATTACCGATGGAGCACAGGTGATTACTGGCACTTTCGGAGCAGGAAAAGGAGGAGATTTAAGGGTATTTGCTTCTGAGGAAGTACAAGTGATGGGAAGAGCTGCTGATGGTCAAATTGCCAGCATCTTGTCGAGTCAATCTGATGGCAAAGGAGATGCAGGAGATTTAACGATTGAAACTGGGAAGTTGTTTATTGCTAATGGAGCCAATGTAAGTACTGGCACTTTCGCGCAAGGTGATGGAGGAGAGTTAAAAGTATTTGCCTCTGAAGAAGTGCAAGTGATAGGAAGATCTGGTGATGGTCAGTTTCCCACTGCCTTGTCGAGTCAATCTGCAACAGGTAGCACGGGAAATGCAGGAGACTTAACCATTGAAACGGGGAAGTTACTCATTGCTGATGGAGCCAACGTGGGTGCTGGCACTTTCGCACAAGGAGATGGAGGAGAATTAAATGTATTTGCTTCTGAATCGGTGCAAGTTATTGCTGCATCAGCAGATAGTGAGTTTTCCAGTGCCCTAGGTACTCAATCTGAAGGGAAAGGAGATGCAGGAGATTTGACTATTAATACTCGACAGTTACTAGTTGCTGAGGGAGGATTTATTTCTGCTGCTAGTGTCAGAGAAGGAGAAGGAGGAAATTTATTTATTAATGCCTCTGAGAAAGTGCAAGTGACTGGTGCTACTGCTGATGGAGAATTCTTCAGCACTATACGTACTATCTCAATAGAGGAAGGGGCTGCAGGAAATTTAAACATTAACACCAAAGAATTACTCCTTACCGATGGCGCACAGGTATCGGCACGCAGTGAAGGCATAGATCCCGCAGGTAACATTACTCTCAATATTGACGGACTTTTAAGCGCCACCGATGGTGACATCACTACCAATGCTTCCCAATCTGCTGGTGGCGCGATTAATATTACAGCTCAAGATATCCAACTCTTCGGTGATAGTGACATCAAAACTAATGTCTCCAGTGGCTCAGAAAATGGTGGAGATATAAATATTACTGCTGATTCGATTATCGCTTTTGATGATAGTGACATTCTCGCCTTTGCCCGAGATGGTAAAGGAGGTGATATTACCTTCAAGACTATTGCCTTCTTCGCTGAAAACTACCGCCCTGCTCCAGAAGGTACTAATCCAGAAACCCTTGATGGCAATAATCGAGTCGATATTAATGCCTCTGGTGGAATAGATGGAGTCATTACTTTACCTGATGTTAGCTTTATTCAAAATAGCCTCACCGATTTACCGGATGAATTCGTAAATCCAGACAGTTTAATTGCTGGTAGCTGTATTATTCCTACCAATCAACAACAGGGAAGCTTATTTATTACAGGGGCTGGGGGTTTCCCAATTCGTCCTGGAGATATGTCAGTGGCACCTTTCCCTACTGGAATTGTAAAACCCATCGGCAGTAGTGGTGCTTCTGCTGATTCGCCTAACTCAGTTTCTCGAACTAATCGTCGATGGCAAAAAGGCGACCCAATTTTAGAACCAACTGGAGTATATCAACTGCCAAGTGGAAGGCTGGTTATGGGGAGGGAATGTTTTTGAAAGTAATAAGTAATAAGTAATAAGTAATAAGTAATAAGTGAAAACAAGAGTATTTCTGAGTTATTGATTTTAATCTAAAACTTATTACTAAAATCTTACACTATTGTTGGTAAGTTGCTTTTCCCACCCAGAGTTCAAACTCAGGGCTAAAAAAAAGTCCATTAAAATGGACTGAAGTCGATCTAGAGCCAGCATTTAGTCCTCTTTGAGAGGACTTAAGCTATTAGTCAGCGATTTGAATCGCTGGCGGGTGAATGGATTAGTGCAAAATCTGAGTATTAATTAAAAAGTGTTTGTAGCCAATATTTAGATAATCAATAAAATTCTGTCCTCTACGCTTGATATCAATTATGGCAAAGCCTATTATCTTAAATTGTAGTTGGCTAATTTTAACTACTATTCTGATTAGCTTAAAAGCCACAGCTAGTCCTAGTCCAATTTTTAGCTCTCATATTCCGAAAAAAAATTTAAGCCAATTAAGAGGGAACAAACAATCTGAAACTCCTCTGTTCACTGTTCCCTGTTTCCTGTTCCCTGTTCCCTTCTGCCTTGAAACTCAAGAACTAGCATCAACCACGACTGAACAATCACAGATAAATTCTCCATCTACTCCACCTTTACCAGTTAACAAAATAGTAGTATCAGGTTTCACTGTCCTAGAAGAAGAGATTACTGAAATAATCAGTAACTTCCAGAATAATCAAGGAGAAAAACTATTTACAGAAGTAAAATTGTGTTCTCCAGAAGCAGTAAAACAATGTGACAATTCGACGATTACAGATAAAACTCTAGAAACAGAAAGTCCTAAATCTCCAGACAATCCTCAACTTATTGCCACCGTCAATCAAAGCCAAATCACCTTTGAGGATTTACTTGAGCTACGCTCTACAATTACTCAACTCTATATTAATCAAGGTTATTCTACTTCTGGTGCCTTTTTGCAGGGAAATTCTGACTTGGACAAAGGTATCGCGGAAATACAAGTGGTTGAGGGAGAAATAGAAGAAATTGAAATTAGAGGATTAAACCATCTAAACAAAGGATATGTGCGTAGTCGCCTTGAACGTTTCACTACTATTCCCTTTAATCTAGAACGTTTAGAAGCTGGATTGCAACTCCTACAGCGTGATCCTTTACTGGAGCAAGTAAACGCTGAATTGATACCCAGTAATCAATCGGGGTACAATATCTTGATGCTCCAAGTTAAAGAAGCTAATAACTTCAATACTGGGGTTTATATAGCCAATAACCGCTCTCCCAGTATTGGTTCGACAGAAGGCGGTCTATTCACCAGTTACAATAATTTACTAGGTATTGGCGATCGCTTTAGTGCTGGATACGGAATCACCGAAGGACTAGACGTTTTTTCAATTAACTATGCCATTCCGCTCAATTCCCTTGATGGTACTCTTAGCCTAGGCTATAGCAACAATGATAGTAACATTATCGAAGCTGACTTTCAAGATTTAGATATCAGTAGTGAATCTGAAACTTTTTCCCTCAGTTTACGTCAGCCGTTATCGAAAAAGCCAAATAGTGAATTCGCTCTCGGTTTAAGGTTAGATTTGCGTCGTAGTCAAACTTCCTTACTTGACGAACCTTTTTCCTTCTCATTAGGCCCAGAAGCAGGAGAATCTAAGGTTACTGTACTACGATTTTCCCAAGATTGGCTTAACCGTAGCACTAACCGTGTTTTAGCCGCTAGGTCTCAGTTTAGTTTTGGTCTGGATGCTTTTGATGCCACTATCAATAATACAGGAACTGACGGTAAGTTCTTTGCTTGGATTGGACAATTTCAGTGGGTGGAGCGTTTACCGTCAAGGATGTTACTCATCGGCAACATCAGTACTCAACTAACTCCAGATTCCTTGCTTGCTTTGGAGAGGTTTAGTATTGGTGGAGTTGATACAGTTAGAGGCTATCGAGAAAATCAACTAGTTACCGATAATGGAATTCTGGGTTCATTAGAACTTCGCATTCCTCTTACTTCTAACCCTGGTAGACTACAGCTAACACCTTTTTTTGAAATTGGGAATGTCTGGAATAACGATGATCCTGACCCTAATCCAGATACAATTGCTAGTCTAGGATTAGGTTTACGTTGGCAAATTAACTCTGATTTAAACTTGCGTTTGGACTACGGTATTCCTTTGAGTGATGTGGATAACCGAGGTGACTCACTACAAGAGAATGGTATTCATTTTTCTTTGCGCTACCAACCTTTTTAGATTATTGTAAGGAATAAGCAATAAGTAATAAATTATAGAAATTAATATAGGTCAAATACCCCACCGTCACTTGCGGTGCCTAAAATTGGTTGGGGTCAAATCCCCATCCAAGAAAGTCACCGCGTCACCGTGTCACCGTGTCTCCGCGTCTTTAATTTTTTGATGGCAAGTTGCTATGAGAGCTGCCATGTAGTTTTCTACATTCAGCCTTGCAGAAACCATACTCAGCATGTTCAGTATCCTTGAACTGAGTTTTGTAGAGAACCTTATTTATTCCTATTGAACTTATTTATAAAGTGTTAATTAACAGATAGGTGCTTAACTTACCAATACCTATTTACCAAAAAACAACAGCGGTCTAGAAGGAGTGTATGATATGGGTACTTACTATGGTACTAACGGAAATGACATACTCTACGGAGCAGCTGGTAATGACTATCTTGATGGTTTGGGTGGCAATGACTTACTCAGCAGTGGTGCTGGTGACGATACCTTACTAGGCTATACAGGTAACGATACACTTTTCGGTGGTAGTGGCAGTGATAAACTCTACGGAGAAGCTGGTAATGACTATCTCGATGGTTTAGATGGCAATGATTTACTCAGCGGTGGTTTTGGTAACGATACCTTACTAGGCTATACAGGTAACGATACACTTTTCGGTGGTAGTGGCAGTGATGAACTCTTCGGAGAAGCTGGTAATGACTATCTCGATGGTTTTGGCTACAGCAGCGATGAGTATGACACCTTAAGTGGGGGCAGTGGTGCAGACACCTTTGTGCTTGGTGATGCCCTTGGCGTCTTCTATTTAGAATTTGGTTATGCTACCGTCACCGACTTTGATTGGATAGAAGGTGATAAGTTCCAAGTCTTTGGTAATATTGACGATTACTCTCTCGATAAGTCTAATGACTTTCATGGTACTTCGGCTCTAGATACAAGCATCTTTTACCAAGGTGATTTGATTGGCATTGTGCAAGATACCACTAATGTTTTCCTTGGAATTGACTTTAACTTTACATAAAAACGAGCTAGCTCCCACGTCTTTCAAGCGTGGGAGCAGCTAGCAGGAGGACTTTTAAGGGAACTCCAAGAAATAAATTATCCAATTTACTTGGAAATATGACCTAAAGAATCTTCTCCCCATCTCCCCATCTCCCCATCTCCCCATCTCCCCATCTCCCCATCTCCCCATCTCCTCGATGGGATATTTTTTTATTTGGAAGTCCCTAGGACTTACGCATCGTACATTAGTACTATAGGAGATTTGGTTATTTCAGGCATTTATAGTGCCTTAGGCAGCAAAAGCAGCAAGCAAATTAGGGTTAGTCGAAGCGTGTGAAATGACCGAATCACCTGATACACACTATGGCTGATTTGTACAGTGCGTAACTCCTATAATTGTGGGTAACAAGTCCGACACTGGTAAGTTTTCCAGGGTAACGCAATTGCTCCCCTCACCAATAAAGTGCGTTACCCTCGGCTAACACACCCTAAAACTAGAGGCTTGGCGTAAGTCCCATGTATTCTACCCAACTGAGAAGAATTGCTATACTATTTATATTGTTGATTAACTTTATCATTGCCCCTTCTCAAGCCTGGGCAAGACCTAGTGTGGTTACCAGAATCAGAGCTCTGTTTTCAGGACCACAAGAGATAGGAAAAGCTAGGCGTGTTCGTCAAGGAGCATCGGTTCGAGATCCAGATTTGTGTCCGACAACAGAGCAACCCTTGACTGCTCTAGTTCCTGATACAAAAGAGCCAGTAAAAACTAGTCAAGAGTATCCTGTTTTTTGGTTTTACCTTCCTTATCCAATTATCTCTGGAGACTCTTCGCAATTTGCCCTGAAGTTTGTTCTTCAGGATTCTGATCATAACGATATCTACCAGAGCAAGTTTACCCTTTCTGAAACCATCTCTTCTGGTATCATTGGGCTTCGTCTTTCCTCCCAAGCAGCAGCTTTAGAAGTTGGTAAAACTTATCGTTGGTACTTTTTGATTTATTGTGATGATCCCCAAGAAATATATGAGCCGGCTTTTGTTGAAGGATTAATTCAACGGGAAGCCCTCAATCCTAATCTCAAGAACAAAATTGAGGAGGCTCCACCACAGGAAAGGTTTCTCCTTTATGCCGAAGAACTCCTTTGGTACGATACCCTAACGGCTCTGGTGGAGGCTCGTGAGGATGATCCTGAAAATTCTACGCTTATTGATGATTGGTCTAGTCTATTGCAGGGGGTCGATTTTGACCAGCAGATAACTCAACAACCAATCGTGGGACGTTACTATATTGGTGACATTTGACACTCCCCTTTTCGTCTGAGTTTAGCTTCACTAAGAATTGTTTCCCAAACAAGACTTTGCTTGACAGTTGCAGTAGTCTTTATCGAAAACTCAGCATTCGGTATATTGTAGACACGCTAAATACCTTAGCGAGCTTACAAGGTTTTGGTATGATCAACGAAGTTGCCAGCAGAGTTAGCATAATACTGAGTACAGCCGCTCTCCTAGGAATTTCAACAGCAGGGCACTCAGAAGCTGGAATCATCGCCTCACTAAGTAGCGATCGCTATGCGCTACACCAAGGGGGTAATCGCTATGCGCTACACCAAGGGGGTAATCGCTATGCGCTACACCAAGGGGGTAATCGCTATGCGCTACACCAAGGGGGTAATCGCTTTTTTACCAATAACCCTACAACTATAGTATTAACACAGGCAATTATTCCTGCAACCGATGGTACTGGTACAATCGTCACACCAGAAGGTAATCGCTTCGATATTAATGGTGGAACTCTCTCCGGCGATGGCGCTAATCTCTTCCACAGCTTCCAAAAGTTGGGCCTCTCTCCTCAACAGATTGCTAACTTCCTCTCGAATCCACAAATTCGCAACATCCTAGGTAGAGTTGTGGGGGGCGAGGCTTCGGTAATTGATGGCTTGATTCAAGTTACAGGAGGGAATTCTAACCTGTTTCTGATTAATCCAGCTGGGATGATTTTTGGTCCCAATGCTCACTTAAATGTTCCTGCCGATTTTACTGCTACTACTGCTAACGGTATTGGTTTTGGCGATAATTGGTTCAATGCCTTGGGTGCTAATAACTATACCGTACTGAGAGGAGAACCCAATTCTTTTGCCTTCACCATGAGTAAGCCAGGGGCTATCTTCAATGCAGGTAACTTGGCGGTAGCACCAGGGCAGAATTTAACTCTGTTGGGCGGTACTGTACTTAATACTGGTACTATCTCAACCCCAGGGGGCAAGATTACGGTAACGGCGGTGCCAGGGGAGAATAAAGTACACATCAGCCAAGAGGGGATGTTGCTGGTTTTGGAGATTGAACTCCCAGACAACAATCTACCAAATGCTTTATTATCTACTCCTGATGCTCTACCAATATTGCTCACTACTGGTGTAAATCAACAGGATACAGGTACACTAGTGCACTCTGATGGCACAGTCGAGCTTACCGAATCGGGGACTAAAATCTCTACCCAACCAGGTACTAATATCGCTTCCGGTAGTTTTGATGTCTCTAGTCAGGAGGGAGGAGTAGTTGGAATTTTTGGTGAAACTGTTGGGCTCATTGATACTCAGATTAATGCTTCTGGCACTAATAGCGGTGGTACTGTCTTGGTTGGAGGAGATTTCCAAGGACAGGGTACAGTACCAAATGCTGTAGAGACAACCTTTAGCAGTAATTCTGTGATTAACGCTGATGCTTTAGTTAATGGCGATGGCGGCAAAGTAATTATCTGGGCAGATAACACAGCTAACATTCATGGAGAATTAAGTGCTAGGGGAGGAGAGGTTTCTGGTAATGGTGGCTTGATTGAAACTTCTGGTAAGCAGTTTCTCAATCTCACTAGTATTCCTGATGCCTCAGCAGCTAACGGTAGTGGTGGAACATGGTTAATTGATCCCACAGATATCACGATTGTGGATGGTGATGGTGGTGCAATCGGGACAAATAATGTGGATGTCGCTAATATCAATTTTGTGCTTGATAGTGGCACCAACGTTACTATTACTACGGATATCGGTGGAATTGAGGTGGGCGACATTGAGGTTGAGGCACCGATTAGTAAGACAGCAGGTGAAGAGGCAACCCTCACCTTGGAAGCAGACAATAACATTATCCTCAATGGCTCGATAACTTCCACTAGCAATGAATTGAATTTGATTCTCAATGCTGAGGGTGGAGGAGTCGAAATCAATGAAGAGCTCTCGAGTGCTGGTGGAGATATTGAGATTACTGCTGGAGTAAACGGTATTGAGTTAAACAATACTCAAGTCATCTCGGGCGGTGGGAATATCAACTTCACTGGTACTAACACTGGAGAGGAAGACAGTGATGGCATTTTTATGGATGAGTCAGAGCTCGATTCAGGGGGAGGGGATATCACACTCACTGGCACTGGCAATGGGGGAGAAAACAGTGATGGCATTGAACTCTTTGACTCATCAACAATCGCTTCCGGGGATGGAAATATTATCCTCACTGGCACTAGCAATGGAGGTGATGATAACAGTGATGGCATTGAGATTTTGAACTCATCAACAATCGCTTCCGGGGATGGGAATATTATTCTCTCTGGCACTAGCAACGGAGGTGAAAACAGTGATGGCATTGTCAGCTTTGACTCAACAATCGCTTCCGGGGATGGGGATATTAGCCTCACTGGCATTAGCAACGGAGGTGAAAACAGTGATGGCATTGTCAGCTTTAACTCAACAATCGCTTCCGGGGATGGGAATATTATTCTCTCTGGCGCTAGTATCAGTAGCAGAGGTATCTTTGCCCAGGGTGAAATTATCGGCAATGGCACTATTACCCTGGAGGCTGACACTCTTGTTCTTGCTGAGACGATTAGTATTGATGAACCTAATGATGATGTTATTAGTGTTTTTACTTCACTCAGCGGTAGCGGCAATCTGATTTTGCAGCCTTTAACCCCTAACCTCAACCTAGAAATTGGTGGCGCGGGTGCTCCTAACACAACCTTTCTAAATTTACCGGAACTTGCAACTTTAAGCGATGGCTTTGCCTCTATTACCATCGGACGTGCTGACGGTAGTGGTACAATTACCTTGGTTAGTGAGGTTACGTTTAACGATTCGGTGACTTTGCGATCGCCTTTAGGTTCAATTAATCTCAATGAAGACCTTACTGGCTCAAACGGTGCTGCGATAACTTTTGAGGCAGCAACTACTCTCAACGCAAATATCAATACTAGTAATAGTGATATTACCTTCAGCGAGATTAGTCCTGTAACCTTGGCAACAGGAGTAACACTGGCAACTGGTGGAGATGGTGATATTACCTTTAACAATAGTGTTAATGGCACTACAGCCGAAAATGATTCCTTGACTTTGAGTGCAGGTACAGGTGATGTCAGCTTCGGTGCTGCAGTTGGCAATATCACCACCTTGGGAGAGTTAACCATCAGCAGTGCTGGTATTACCAGCTTCAATAGCACTGTTAATATTGCTAGTGTCAATACCGATAACGGAGGTAGTACTCAACTTAACGGCACGGCTGTAACTACTACTGGAAATCAAACTTATAACGATGCTGTTATTCTCGGCAGCGATACTATCCTAGAAGGAAATAATCTTAGCTTTAACAACACCCTCGATGGTAGTCAAGATTTAACTATCAATAGCGGCATCGGTGAGATTAACTTTAATGCTCCAGTGGGCAATAGCCAAAGTTTGGGTAATCTCCAAGCCAATAGTAGTGGTATCACCAGTTTCAATAGCACTGTTGACGCTGCTAGTATCAATACCGACAACGGAGGAACCACCAAACTTAACGGCACTGCTGTAACTACTACTGGAAATCAAATTTATAACAATCCTGTCATTCTCGGCAGCGATACTATCCTAGAAGGAAATAATATTGGCTTTGCCAATACCCTCGATGGTACTCAAGATTTAACTATCAATAGCGGCACAGGTGAGATTACCTTTAATGCTGCAGTGGGCAATAGCCAAAGTTTGGGTAATCTCCAAATCAATAGTAGTGGTACAACAATCTTCAATAGTGCTGTTGATACTGCTAGTCTCAATACCGATAACGGAGGAAGCACCCAACTTAACGGTAATGTTGTCAACACCGCTGGAAATCAAACTTATAACGATGCTGTCATTCTCGGCAGCGACACTATCCTAGAAGGAAATAATCTTAGTTTTGACAATACCCTCGATTCCGACGACACTCCCCACAGCTTAGTCGTCAATAGTAACGGTGCTGGCAGCACTAGCTTTAAGGAACAAGTAGGCAGCAACAATCCCCTTTTCTCCTTAACTACTAATGCCGATGGCAGCACTGAAATTAACAAAGGTGTAACTACCACAGAGAACCAGCGCTACAACAATCCACTTAATTTAATCGGCGATATCAGTCTAACTGGTAACGAACTAGACTTTGCTAATACTGTATCTTTAGCTGGAGAAATTAATTTAACTGGCGACGAAATCAACTTTGCTAATACAGTCTCTGGAATAGCAAACCTAACACTACAACCTTTAACAACTACTCAGTCGATCGCAATTAATGAATTACAAGATAGTGGTACAACTGACACCTTAGATTTAACCAGTTCAGAACTTAACCAATTTTCACCAGCAGGATTGGCAGTATTTCTGAGAACCTCACCCTTAGAATCTTCAGGTTTATTAAGCCTGAAAGAAACAAATCAGCAAGTTATCGGTACCACTCTCAATGTCCTCAATGCTGATATTACCTCAGCAGCTGAAGACCTTAGCTTTGGAAACATCTTACTCGGTACTGATATTACCATCAGTACTACTTCTGGAGATAATGACATTAGCTTTAGCGGCACTATCGATAGCACCACTAGGGAAGGGCAACAGCTTACCCTCAATGCTGTTGACAATGGCAATGTGAACTTTGAGGGCGTAGTCGGTGGAGAAACACCCTTGAGAGGTTTGATTGTCGATGCCGAGAATACTAATCTCGAAAATAGTATTACCACTAATGGCGATATCAGTTTTAATAGCTCAGTAAGCCTCTCTAATCCTGCGACTATTAATGCTGAGGCAGGAGCAATCACTGCTACTGGAAATATTATTGGATTGGGCAATACCCCTGTAAATCTCACCGCAGGCGGTAATATCTCTATTCAAAACGTCATTGCTAATGGGGGAATTAATCTCACGAGTAATAATGGAGAGATTCAAACAGGCACACTCGATAGCTCCGGAGCAAGCGGTGGTTCAATTGTCGTCAACGCCTCCACTGCTATTACCACTGCAGCAATTAATTCTCGTGGTGATTCTGGTGATGGCGGTAATGTGTCTCTCGATCCCAGTGGTGATATTCAGGTAGAATACATCGATGCTAGGGGAGGCAATAGCGGCAAGGGTGGCGACGTCACCATTGAAACCCAAAGATTTTTCAGAGTTACAGGTACAATTGAAAGCACACAAAACAGTATTTCTACAACTGGCGGTGCTGGTAATGGTTCAATCTCAATTAAACATGGCGGTGGAATAACTAATACTCCCTTTACCGTAGGTTTAAGTAATTTCACTGCCGACGACAACGGTACAGCTGGAGCAATTACCACAGGGGAATTAACAATCGAGCCAATTCGTGCTTTCCCTGCTTCCTTCCGCGATAACAATATTGAAATTACTACCACCAGTTTAGAGCAGACGCGCAATCTTATCGGCCCAGCACAAGAACTACCATTAAACTCGAATAACTCTATAGATGAGCTATCTGCCGGTAAGATTAATATAATCGCCATTGCCAGAGAGGGCGCTCCTGAGAGAATTGCCACCCTTGAGAACAAATCAACAACTGAGTTTCAAGAATATCTAGGATTACCTGACGAAACCACAGCCCTAACTGTAACAGAGGCTAGTAACAGGTTACTTCAGATTGAAAAGGCGATTGGCATCAAACCAGCTCTAATTTATATCAATTTTGTACCGGAACAAGACTTAGAGCTTGCTGGGCAACTAGAACTAATCCTAGTAACCTCAAAAGAAGAAGCAATCCGTAAAACAGTGCCAACCGCCACAGGAGAGATTGTACTAGCCCTAGCCAGACAATTCCAGAATGCCATTACCAATCCCATCCGTAGAAGAAGCACTAAGGCTTTAAAAGAACCAGCGGGGAAACTCTATCAGTTGTTTATTTCACCCCTAGAAGCAGAATTAAACTCTCGAGGTATTGAGAATTTAACCTTTATTATGGATGTAGGACTGCGCTCTTTGCCCTTAGCTGCGCTCTACGACAGTCAAACTCAACAGTTTTTGGTGGAGAAATATAGTGTTGGTTTAATGCCAACTCTCAGCTTGACTGATACCACTTACGTAGACGTTAAAAACCTGCAAGTGCTGGCAATGGGAGCCTCAAAATTTAGAGAATTAGGCTCCTTACCGGCAGTGCCACTAGAGTTAAAGACAATTAAATATAATCAGTGGCGTGGAGATTTTCTCGAAGAGAGTAATTTCACCCTCGACAACTTAAAATCTGAACGTCAGCAACAACCATTCGGAATTATACACCTGGCAACCCACGCCAACTTCCAGGATGGAGAACCTAGTAACTCTTATATCCAATTTGAGGATACTAGAGTGCCACTAGATCAAGTCCGAAATTTAGGCTGGAATGATCCCCCTGTAGAACTTGTGGTCCTCAGTGCCTGTCGTACCGCATTTGGTAATAGAGAGGCAGAGTTAGGCTTTGCTGGCTCAGCAATCAGTGCCCGAGTCAAATCTGTACTGGCGAGTTTATGGTCAGTAAGTGATATCGGAGCTTCTGGATTGATGGCACAATTCTACCATCAATTGAGAGAAGCGCCAATTAAAGCCGAAGCACTAAGGCAGGCACAATTAGCAATGCTGAAGGGAAAGGTGCGCCTTGAAAATGACAACTTAAATTGGTCTGGGGGTGAAATTGAGTTGCCGCCAGAGTTAATAGGGTTGGAAAATACTGATTTGTCCCATCCTTATTATTGGTCAGCTTTTACTCTTATTGGTAGTCCCTGGTAGGGGAGAGGGGGAGGGGGGGATGGGGAGATGGGGGGATGGGGAGAGGGGGAGAGGGGGAGATGGGGGGATGGGGGGAGGGGGAGATGGGGGGAGGGGGAGATGGGGGGAGGGGGAGATGGGGGGAGGGGGAGAGGGGGAGATGGTGGG
>JAAHGS010000060.1 GCA_010692645.1 Symploca sp. SIO2E9 | reverse complement strand
GTGGAGTGTGGAAGAAGGTGATATGTGCTGTTGGGAGGGGTGAAGTGTGTAGGGGGGAGGGTAGTGGGGAAGGAGTGAGGAGAGGGGGAGAGGGGGAGAGGGGGGGATGGGGAGAAGAATCTTGAGGTGGTGTTTCTGAGTGAATTGGAGAATTTATTTCTTGGAGTTCCCTAAAAATATGGATCCTTCTAATATTAGAACTACTGTTGAAATTCACGAATTTAGCACTGGTATTAAGGCTGAGATTACCACAGATGGTGGCTGGATATCTACAGGCTTTACTGGGCGGTATATGAATGTTACTCTGCCTAATGAGAGGATTCCTTATGCGGTTGAGCGAGCGATCGCTAATAAACTATTTGCTGTGGTGGAGGGAGCTTCTAGTAACCAGCCGGCAGTAATTGGTCGAGTTGTGCTAGGAGAGCCTGATTGGTCTGTTGTGGCAGTGGTGAGTCGCGGTAGAGATGATGGGGGACGACCGCTTTCAGTTTATCGTTATTTCCTCTGTCAGGGAGCAGATAGTCTCTGGAAAATCCTAATGTGGATGGAACAGTATGCTGAGCAGCGAGAAGGGCAGCTGCCTGTTTTTAATCCTTTTGATACTAGAGTAAGTCCTTTAGAAGATATTTCTAGACCACCTGAAATACCCTCAGAGAAGCTTGAGCAGGAGTTTGGGAATGAATCTGTGCCGATAGTGCTCTCAAGGGAGTATCAGTATAATTTCAGACTGATTAACAAAATAGCTGAAATTAAAGCTGGAGGACAGCCTGTGTCCTGGGCTTACAATGCTGAAGCATTAGAGAACCCTTGGAGTTTTGTTGTCATTGATCCAGCTAGTGAGCGTGCCTATATAAGTTTTCAGCAAGCCCAGGCAAATCTTCCTTTAACTTTGATGCCAGCAGCTATTGACAAACAGGCACTAAAGTCAGCGATTAAGAGCTTAATTAATAGTTCTCAGGTGAAACCAGAAGCTGTTGAGGTAATTACAGAATCTTTAAGGGATGAGCAAATTACTGTAGATTACTGGGAGACTCTGTTTAATGATGAGGGAGCTAGTAAGGCTCTAAATCAGAACTTATATAGTCCTCAGTTGGTAAGGTTGATAACTCTCAGAGCTTTGGTGATTCCAGAAACGCTCCCAGAGTTTTTGGCTTGGTTGAATATCAAGGGTGGTAGGCAAAAACCTGACAACAATCAAGTTATATCCTTAGAGTTTCAAGAGGCTCTTGGTTCCCAACTCCCACAGGAGCAACTTGCTAGGGGCATAAAGCTCATCCTGCCTGAGCTTCTGGAAAGGCAAATTACTCCTGAAGCTGTTCATTGGTTACTGAAAGCTCCTAAAAGTGCCTGGAAGCATTGCCGTGGGGAATTTATAAATAATTTTCTCATTGATTTAGAAATGATTGGTAGTTTTCAGCAGTCTTCTCATCAATCGTCATCTAGTTCAGAGTCAAATTCTTTCCGTTGCGGAGATAAAATTTGGAATAAATTACTCCACTATTTACAAGTAGTTCGCTATCGACGTAGACATTCTGAACCTTATTACAGACCTCTAGCTAACTTGTTTGAGTGGCTTGAAGAATATCGTTTGTCTGCTTACTTTTACCAGGTTGGTTGTAGTAAAGTTCCCAGAGAAATATTTATTCAAGCCTTCTCTAGTTCAAGTTCCGAGCATTTAGTTCTTTCTGGTTTGCATCTCAGAAAAAATCTAACTCTGCCTGAAAAAATAATTAAGCAATCTTCTGGGATTTTAAAATATTTATTAGAAAATAGAGGCATTTTTTGTATTATTATAGGATTGTCCTTACTTTCAGGAACTATTACTTATGTATGGATTGAAATTACAAAGGAGATAGCGAAAGAGGAAGATGCGCAAATTAGTAGCTCTCATAAAACAGGTATAGGTAGCAGTAACAATGATAGTGAAAACCAAGAAACTACTTCAGGAATAGGAAGTGTTTCTAAGAATGAGACTCCTGCAAAAGAGACTCCTAATCCTATCTATAAAATGCCTCCAAATCAGAAGAAGAAAGCACTAAGAAACTTTAATGCCACCAGTGAATCAATTCAGAAGATTGTCGAAGATCTGGTCAATGATAATGAACTTAATCCTAAATTACTAAAAAATAAAAAAAAATTACAACAACAGCCAGGACAGCCACATGAACCAGAAGTTCAAGTGGTCATTGGAATCAAGACAATTCTTAAATATCAAAATCTCAATTATGCTGGTGCAATTGAAGGAAAGGCAGAACCTAAAAGTATCAAATATTTAAAGGGGGAATGGGTGGAAGCTATCTACACGTATCAAAAAGACAAAGGACTTGAATCTGATGGAATCATAAATTATCGCCCTGGAGAATTTCAACTCACCTATGAAAAGTTAAAGACTGATACAAAACAACATCTTGAAAATCTATAAAATTAAAAACAAAGATGATATTAAAAAATGCGAACTTACCTTTACATACTAGCTGGCATAACATCAGCATTAATTGGCTGGAATCTAGGTCAATTCGCAATTACTAACCTAGGCTTATCAAGGCTAATTCCAGAAGAAATCATTCTCTTCCCCTGCATTGCTATCTCCTTAGCAGTGGGGATGGTCATTAATGAAATCTTTATTAGTAATCCCACCAGACCTAAAATAAACCTCCGCATTGCCAAAATTCCCATTCTGATTGCTGTTGGATTAGGAATTATCATCGGTTTAATTTTTGGATTTATTTACCAAATCCTCTTATTTTCTCCTATTCCTGGAAATATCATTAGACCCCTAAGTTGGCTCTTAATTGGTAGCTCAGTAGGTTTGACAGAAGGATTGACTTGGTGGTGGCGCAGTGTAGAAGCAGGCGATCGCAAACGCTTCCGACAAAGGTTAATAACTGGTATCATTGCTGCTAGTGGTGCAGCTTTAGTGACTGCTCTCTTCTTTGAATTAATCCGCTCACTCTTAAGTCAGATAAACAATAGAGGTTTTGAAGACCCTCTAGGATTCTCCATTTTAGGCTTTGTGCTAGGTTTAGTCTTTAGCATTACCAATTCACCAAGTTATATGGCAGCACTGAGAGCAGGTGCTGGTTTTGAATACAAGGGCCCTAACTATGGGGATATCAATCCAGAGAGTACAACTGTAAATAATCATTTACCCTCTATCAACAAGTCTCTACTCAAATTTGTCAGTAAAAGTAGAACCAGTGAAATTGAAGAGGGTTTGTCAATTCAATTACCTGCCACTGGTACGATTAGAATTGGTTCTGCTATCAAACAGCCAAATCGTAAAGGAGGCTCTGATATTTATCTCCCTGGAGTACCACTACATGCAGCAGACATAGTATTGATGCAGCGTAAAGCAATCTTATCTCCCAATCCCAGGCATTTTGATACCATCGAAGTTAATGGTAAACCATTGATTGACAACGAAGATATTCCTTTGAAACATAACCATATATTGACTTTTCACAGCCTTCACCCAGGAGGAAAAAATGAAGAAAAAATCTATCGCTTTGTCTACTACAATCGTTTCTTGGACCCGCAAGCTTAGCTTGTTAATGTTGTTTGCAGGTTGCTTGACTTATCCTGGTAGTCTACAGGCACAAGAAGCGAAAATAGTTAATACAACAGTTGAAGATGAGCAGGTAAAAATTCGTGTTGAGGTCAAAAATAAATATGACCAACCTGTTACCAATCTTAGCGATGAGGATTTTAAGCTCTATGTAAATAATGAGCAAGTTACCTTTAAGCCTAAGAATTTGAGAAATCCTCAACAAGCTGAGCAACCTTCTGCCTGGATTATTTTCCTGCTAGATATGAGTGGTAGTATGGCAAATCCGGATAAGCCAGGTTCTAGCCAAAGCAAACTTGAGGGGGCTACTCAAGCCATTCTCGAATTTACCAAAGCTACAGCGGATCGGAGTAGTGATACTAAAATGGCAATAGTTCCTTTTGGCGAAGGTGGTTCTAGGTGTCGAAATGGTGACTATCCTGTTAATGATGAAACACTCAATAAGGATAAGTTTCTTCTTGTCGGAGATCCTGAGCTGCAAAACAAGCTTAATGACCTTGCCAATAAAGAACCCTGCGCTGCTAGTAATATCTACGATCCCCTTTCTAAAGCAATAGACTTCTTTAGTCAAGAACAAGGTGATGATAGCTTCTATCCGAAAAAAGAGTTCTTCTGGCAAGCTAAGCCTCAACAGCCTCGACTCTCGATTATTCTTCTATCTGATGGCTTCCATAACCAAGACAATGAAGAACAAGACTTTGAACGTCTCACGAAACTGCTTAAAATTAATGACAATATTGTTGTGCATACTTTGGGCTATGGCTTAAAACCTGGAGAGTTGGGAGATAAATATAATCTTGGTCGAGCAGCAACTCGTGGGGACATTTCCTATGCATCTAAATTGCCATCGGGCAAAGTACCAGCAAGTGAGTTTGTAGACATCAAAAGACTAGATATAATTGCCAGTATCACTGGAGGAATTTGCCAAGTTTCCGGAAATGCGCAGGCAGTTGGAGATGCTTTAAGAGTATTCCTTGATGCCCTGCTAGGAGAGTATGAAATCACCTACAAGGATCCCAACCCGATACGTGCCGAAAGGCATAAAGTTCAGGTAGCAGTTAATTCTCGACATGTTTCGACAGAACTATCTGAACCTAAACCTTACAGAATTACCTCCTTTGGATGGTCACTTCCTTTCCCGATGAGACTGGGAATGCTTGTAGGTGCCTTCCTCGCAATAGGAATTGGAGGTGCAGTGCCATTTTACTTCTGGGGACGATATCTAAAGCGAGAGGAATCTGAGGATTAGAAGAGAGGGGGAGATGGGGGGAGGGGGAGATGAGGAGACACGGAGACACGGAGACGCGGAGACACGGAGATGCGGAGACACGGAGACGCGGAGACGCGGAGATGGGGAGAAATTATTATTTTGTGCTGCCCTCATATCATTTAATGAGTATTGACATCCTCCCAGCGCGTGTTTCGCGGGATTCCTAAACCTCGCGATTTAGGTTTCTGCTTCTTCCACATCTGCGTACACCACCAACTCGCGTTAGTTATGTCCCCGTCTTACGTTGTGTCCACAGACTTTCGACCCATTGCAGAGTCCCGATTCCGCAAGCCCTGCGGTACGGAGTCTTACAAGACTTGGTACTTGTTGCTTAGAGTTTTTACCCAGCCAAGCTTTCCTGGTTGGAACCCCCTAACTCTAGTTTTCAAGGTGCTGATACCTACTGCTTGGTTTTGGCGTTTCGGTATCTCTCAATTGTACAACGGCGGTGGAGGCGCGGCATTCGGCGAGTGCGCGTCGCCTGGGGTTTCCCCAGGCGTTTATGTCGCACGTCTCGTCGCGCTCAAGCGAGAGTCTCCTGCCGCGAAGACAGATGAACCATGAACTATAGCGAGCTTAAATGAAACGTGAACAAGCCTAACCCCATTACCTAATAGCTTTAACAGACTTATCGCCTTGTCTATACTGCCTCCTGACTCCTGCCTCCTGACTCCTGTCTCCTTTCAGTTAGATGATGTTTGTAAAATGGTAAGATATACGTTCACTCTCCATATAAAGGATATAGAAGATGAATACAGGTATTCCGTCACTTTAGACAGTAGCCAGGAAGATAATCCAGCTTTATTTTTCACTCTCTCAGAGCGAGAAAAGCTGAGAGCATCGTTTCAAGAGCAAAGCCTATGCAAAATTAATAGCTATAACCTCGACAAAATCATCAAAACCTGGATCCAAGATATAGAAGAAGGTTATCGAGACAGTGCCATTACTCTGGATTTGCCCTTGATAATTGCCTCAGATATTAGTCAATTGCAGGAACTAGGTAATCAGGAAATACCGAATCTAGTTTGCCCAGATTTGTCAGGTATAGAACCTACCTCAGGAATGTTACCGCCTTTGAATTTTCATTGAAACTAGAGCATTGGTCGTACCAGGATATTAGAATGAGTAACCCACCTTTATATGTAGCAATCACTCCTCATCGTGAATTTCTGCCTGCTGATACACCAGAGCAGAAACTATTTGTGATGTTGAAATTACGACCAACAAAAGAAGTGGCGATTGAGTTACCCTCAACTAGTTTTGCCTTTGTGATCGATACCAGTGGTTCGATGTATGAAGTAGTCAAAGGCGACACAAAACCGACAGGCAAAGTGTACACACAGGATGGAAAAGAATTTGAGGAAGTGACAGGTGGTAAAACTAAAATCGATATTGTTATTGAGTCTCTGTTAAATTTAGTCGGCTCTAACCAACTCAGTGCAAGCGATCGCGTTGCAATTATCCAATTTGACGACCGAGCATCAACTATTATCGGACTAACACCAGCAACTCAAACCAGTCAATTAGAGGCAGGAATTGAGAAACTCCGTAACCACAGCGGTGGCACCTGCATGGGAAAAGGGATGGAGCAGACATTGAATCTGCTTTCTGGTCAAAGTATGACTAGTCGCCGTGCTTTAATCTTTACTGATGGTGCAACCTTTGATGAGGAAGAATGTAGAGAACTAGCGAAACAGTTTGCGGATAAGGGTATTCCGATTACAGCCTTGGGGGTTGGTGAATTCAATGAAGATTTACTGATCAACCTAAGCGATAATACTGCTGGTCATCTTCACCATATTGTTTCAGGACATGCTACAGGTACTGATGTTGCCATTAGTGATTTACCTCAAATCCTGTTTAAAGAATTTAGCCAAGCACAACAGGAAGTTATTAATAATCTCACTCTAACTGCCAAGACAGTTAAGGGGGTAAAACTCACCCGTGTTGTTCGTGCTTATCCTGATCAAGCGGAATTCTCCCTTATTCAAGAACCCTATCTCATTGGCACCGCCGTTGCCAATGATGAAACAGTTTTTATTCTGGAATTCACTATAGATAGTCATGCCAGCTCCCGTGTACGAATTGCTCAACTTGGTTTAACCTATGATATTCCAGGACAAAATCGACGCGGCGAGCTACCACCTCAGAATGTCGTAGTTCAATTTGTTGCTGGTCAAAGCGGAGCGGCACAAGTTGATCCAGAAGTAATGGGTTATGTACAACAGTGCAACATTTCTCAGCTAGTAACTGAAGCCACCAGACTTGCAGATAGTAATCCCGAACAAGCAGGAAAAATCTTAGAAACTGCACGTCGTATGACAGTAAAGATTGGCAACCAAGCCATGCTTGAATCTCTCAATGAAGCTCAAAACGAGTTACGCAAAACTCGCAAAATTTCTTCTGGAACCCGTAAAACCATCAAAATGGGTTCCAGAGGAAAGACTATCAAAATGAGTGGAGAAATTGAGGGTGAACTTTCAGAAGAGCAAATTCGTAAACTATCAGGAACCTAACAGAAGGCAGGAGGCAGGAGGCAGGAGGCAGGAGGCAGAGGGCGAATGATTCATCAAAATTGTCTCCCCATCCCCCCCATCTCCCCATCTCCCCCTCTCCCCATCTATCTTTTACCAACTAAGGAGTTATCTCAATGATTATCTGTCAAACTTGTGGCTATGATAAAAACCCAGAAGGAACAGAGTTTTGTGATGCTTGCGGCTCTGAATTAACATCCCAAACCCAAGTAACTATAGAATCTCAAGCTAACACTCAAATCCAACCTCCTGAGCCGCCTCCAGTAATTACCCAAGTAACACCGGAACCTCCTGAGCCAACCCCAATCCAGCCTCCTGAGCCGCCTCCAGTAATCACCCCAAATCCACCCCAGCCCCCCATATCTCCAACTCCTCCTGTTACTACCGCTGCTGTAACAGCCAGACTCATTTCTAAGCAAGCTGATGCTCCTACCTCAGAATTCCCGCTAGATGATAGCAATCTTATCGGTATCTTTGATCCAGATATGGGACCTGTCGATATTGACTTAGAGGCTTTTTCCGGTAACGAGACAGTTTCGCGCCACCACGCAGAAATTTATCGAGAGGGAGGGCAATGGAAAATAAAAGATCTTGGTTCTACTAACGGTGTTTTTATCAAACCTGCTGGTAACACTCGCTTCAATGCCAAAATTACTCTACCAGAAACTATAACTCCTGGAGATGAAATTGCGATCGCAAAAATTCGTTTTCTCTTCCAAAGTCCCTGATTTTTCAAAGCAAAAAGTATGAATAAAGTCTCGATGAGGTTTCCTCATGACATCACCTTCAACTGAGATAACGAATAGTTTAGTAATTCAAAAAGATGCAGAATTTCAGATAGGCAACTATCAAATCAAAGTCCGATCATACCTAGGTCGATTGACAGTAGGTGTTGACTACTTTCAAGTTAACATCAACTCTACCGATGACAGTCCAACTACAGGCAAATTAGGCTTGCTGCGCGTGGGTTCTATTGAAGGAGGGCTAAGTCGAGAACTACAGCTACGGGAAAGGCTAGGTAACTATGCCATGATTGCTGAGTTACTAGCTAGTACCATTAAAGAATCTGTGGTTATTAACACTAGCCAACCCCCGCTTGAGCAAGAACAGGAGACACAGAAGCCGAAGGAGGTACAATCTTCTGAGCAAGAGGTTCAAGTTATAACGAACCAAACTAATGTTTCCTCAGAAGAGGAAGTCACTTCCACAGGGGAATCAGAACCAACACCTACTGAAGAAGAAACAAATGAACAAGAGTTCAACTCTAAAACTATAGTAGATTCATTAGAAACCGCTAACGACGCCGAGAATAAATCTGACTATCTAGAGGAAGAACACTATCCAGAAAAGGAAATTTGTAGTGACTCTTCCAATCAGAAGCTGATTCTATTAACTTTTCTCCCAGAGAGTCAATTAACTTTAGAGACTTGGCTGCAAGAAGAGCATTCTTATGAAGAGTGTCTATCACTCATCATCCCAATCTGTCAATGTTTTTACTATTTATATCAGCGTCAGTGGTGCTGTGTTGATGTTATTCCTCAACTGATTGAAATCGGAAAACCGATCAAGTTTTTCGATTTAACCAGTGCTTATCATCTTGATAAAAATCTATCCTATGGTTTGTTAGGAAATTACTGCGCTTTTGAACTCTCCTCCGGTAATTCCTTCCATGAGTCAATGAGTAGTTACACTGTGGGAGCGCTCCTCTACCAAGCTATTCATAAACAGCTTCCTCGACAAGACCAGAAGATTGAAATCGAGATTAAACCAATTCCTCAGATTTATCAACTGCTCAGGATTTGCCTCTCTTCTATTCCCGAAGAGCGCTTCCCTCTTTCCCAGTTACTGAGTCTATTGATTGAAACTCGTAAATCGTTAAATACGACGCAAGTTCAATGGCAAGTTGCCAGTAAATCCACAGTAGGACTCTCAACTAGTCGTTTAAACAACGAAGATAGCTACGGAGTACGACAGCAGCAGTTGAGTAATTCTGAAACTATGATTTTAGGAGCTGTTGCTGATGGTATGGGTGGCATGTCTCAAGGAGAGTTAGCCAGTAAATTAGCTATCAAAACAGTGCTTGAGGAAGCTATTCCCTCTGAGTTCAAAACCGTCACAGAGCAGACAGCTTGGTTAGTATCATTATTTCAAAAAGCTAACGAATCTGTAACTAATGCGGTGCGAGACGGCGGAACCACACTTAGTGTAATTTTGGCTATTGATCACAACTTAATGGTGGCTCATGTTGGAGACAGTCGTATTTACTTAATCAGGAAAGAACAGATATGTCAATTAAGTGAAGACCACTCACTAGTGGCGATGTTACTCGCCAGTGGGGAAATAACCTATGAAGAAAGTCTTGACCATCCAGATAGTAATGTCATTACTAAATCTCTGGGTTCAAAAACAAGACTTAGTAATGGTTATGTACAAGATTTAAGCCGCTTTGGTCAAGAATTATCTCTACCTCTAGAAAATAGCGATATTTTGCTACTCTGTTCAGATGGTGTTTGGAGTTTAGTTTCAGATACTGAACTAGCGGAAATATTTATAAAAACTCAGCCTTTACAAGGGGCTGTTGACAAAATTATCGAACAAGTTTTAGAAAAGGGCGCATCTGATAATGCCACAGTTTTAGCCTTGCAGTGTTGTCTAGATAAAGTTTAATGTTGATTTCTAGGAAGGTTATCTGTATTAGCAGTAATTATTGAGATTACACTGTTATCTATACATAATACTTTAGGTTGAGTAGAAGGGCGTAAAACACAACTCTTTACCAGTATATATGTTGGGTTTCGTTACCTCTTCTTACGAGAAAGTTGTTCATGAGGGAAACCCCCAAAACTACACTTTCCCGCAACCAAACCTACAAATACAGTTTTTTATTATGGGTAATTGGCCAGACATGATATCATATCTATTTCAAGAGTAGAGGAGTAAACTAACCTTCATTACCAGGTTCAACTTGGTAACGAGAAGCCTGAGATTTTACCTCCAAACCACAGAAAGGCAAGGTTATGAAGTTAACCAAACAAAAAATTGTAGGAACCTACAATGTCTATTACCTGTATAGTATGCGGTCATATCAATACTGAAAGTAACAACTACTGTGCTAGTTGTGGTGCTCCTCTTGATTTTGAAGAGACTGTTAGTTCATCAGCCTACCATTTGCCTGCTGGCACACTGCTGAGACAAAGTCAGTATCGGGTAGAAAAAGTCATGGGAGAAGGTGGCTTTGGAATTACCTACAAAGGAATTTACCTGCCTAACTCTGCCAATGTTGCTATCAAAGAACTCTGGCCTGAAAAAGCAGCTAGGATGGGCAAAACCATCACTTGGCCCCCTTCTGTTGCCCCTATTGATCGACAACGACAACTCTACAAATTTCAGTTGGAAGCCAGTTACTTACAAAAATGTGCCCACCCTAACATTGCTAAAGTTTATGAGTGGTTTGAGGAGAATAACACTGCCTATTTAGTAATGGAGTTTATCTCTGGAAATTCCTTATACAACATCTTACAAGAAGAAGGTGTTCTTTCTGAAAAGAAGCTTAAACCCTATTTTATCCAAGTGGCAGAAGCTTTAAAGGCTGTCCACTCTAATAAATTATTACATAGAGATATTAAACCTGATAATATTCTAATTGATAACCAAGATCGAGCCGTATTGATTGATTTTGGTGCTACCAAAGAATTCATTGCTGGTCAAACCCATGAAATGAGTGCAACTTTGACACCAGGATACGCTCCTCTTGAGCAGTACAGTTACCGGAGTAAACGTTGGCCAGCTACGGATATATATGCTCTATGTGCCTCAATGTATGAGTTACTTACTGGTGAATTACCAGCTCAAGCCACAGATAGGGCTACATCAGAAACTTTAGTTCCACCGCGACAGTTAGTTCCTCAAATTACACCGCAAACTGAGCAAGTAATCTTAACTGGAATGAGAATGAAAGTTGAGGAGCGATTTCAGACAGCCGAGGAACTTATTGATGCCCTCAAAGGGAAGTTTGTTTCTCCCAGTCAAAGGAAAGCGTGGGAGTTAGTTAAGCAAGGAAAGTTAGCAGACGCGGTTCAAGCCTATGAAAAATGTCTAACTAATGAGCCGAATAATAGTGAAGCTGCGGTTGAATTAGCCCTAGTGCAGATGCATCTTAATGACTTGAGGGCTGAAGTGGCAGCGCAAAAAGCCATTCAACTGGAACCAAATGATGGCAGGAGCTATGGGGTTTTAGGATTAGTCAACTGCCGTAAATCAAATTGGTCAACAGCAGTAAAACAATTGCAACAAGCTGTTAACTTAGCTCCCCAAGAAGTTTGGATACAAGCTAATCTAGCTTGGGCATGGGGCAAGCTTGGTAATTGGCAACAGGCAGAGTCTGCTGTTTCCAAAGCACTAGAAATTGATAGTAACTGTACCTTTGCTCTAGGGTTACAAGCTTGGATTCATTTTAATCAACAGCAATGGAAACAAGCAATTCGTGCTGCTACCCAGGCACTGTTTAAGTCAAAACAGCGTCAGTCTAGGGAATCCCAAGAACTGCAAAAATGGGTATATCCCTATTTAATTATTGCCTTGGAAAAGGCTGTTGTTACTAAGCAATCTACTGATGTGGAGAGGCGCATTTTAGAGTTTACAACTCAAGTACCCAATAGTGCAGTTGCTTGGGGATTGAAAGCTTGGAAGCAAGCTTTGCAAGGGTTATGGGCTGAGGCATTGGTAGATTTTGAGCAAGCCAGCCAGAAAGTACAAATTCCTGCCTGGGTATTCCTCAATCAAGGAATTACTCAGGAACACTTGCACAATTCTCAAGGTGCTATCCAAGCCTACAAAGCCTACATTCAGCAATTCCCCTCTGACGCCTTTGCTTTATTCCGTCTAGGCACTTTATCAGGAAAACTAGGACAATGGGCGCAAGCACGCTCCTATCTGGAAAGAGCTCTTCAGTTAAAACCAGACTATGCTGAAGTATACCACAACTTAGGTTGGGTTTTACTCAACATCAGAACAGTAGATGGTCAAGTTGAGAATTTTCGTTCCCTGTTGTCTGCCTATCGTCAAGCATCTGAGTTTTACGGGGAGCAGTACCAATCGGAATTAGCTGGTGCAATTAGACAAGCATTTGAAATAGCCGGGGTTGAGCTTTAAGTAGGGCTTGCTGAATTAATGTAAAAGGTATGCCAGACAAGGGTTTTGAGCCTTTTTTGACCCTTTCAAGTGCTTTGTTATAGCATCTAATGGCTCAAAATCCTTGCACTTAATAGGAAAATCTCGGAGCTGATCATGGATAATCAAGCTTAGAACTATCGGCTTTTCCCTACTCCCTACTTCAAATATTTACTCATCAACATAGAAGCGATAAAAAAGAAACTCATTCTTAAAACTATGCTCATCTAAAACGTGGTGAACTATACCTCTCTCAATCAGTAATTGTCCAATCTGAACCGCTGCTATTTGTGTCGCTTTTTGAGTAAACATGAACCATTGGACTGCCTCAGAACCCACAAAACATTTATGAAAAGTCTTCAAACCATAGCGACGCTCTTTAATTTCCACTCCATCAGCACCTCGCATCTGAGCAATTAGAGTATCTAAATCAATTTCTTCAGTAAGTAAATCTAAATCTGAGTTTGGTGATTCTACTTTAGTTGATATTACTGGAGTATCTTGGCAATAATTAATTTCTTGGGAACTATTAGGATAATAAAGTCTAGTTGGTGCAGGAGTTTGAAGTTCTAACCAGTGATCAATTTTAGTAATCAACTGCTCAATTTGAGGTGACTTCAAGTGCAAATCCCGCTGCGGGAAAGGAATTTCTAGTCCATGTTTTTTCAGGCTGGCTTGAATTCGATAATTAAGATCACTTTTGAGTTTAAACTGTTTGGGAGGTTCACAAATCCACACCAAGAGGTCAAAATTAATTGAATTGTCGCCAAACTCCTGCAACCACACTTGAGGTGAGGGATGGTGCAAAACATCAGGATGACTTTTCGCTGCCTCTAAAAGAGCTTGACGTACCTGCTTGATATTAGAACCATAAGCTACCCCTACAGGCACTCGCATCCTCGAAACCGGATTACCATGACTCCAGTTAACTACTTCACTTTCCAAAAAGCGGGAATTGGGTACAATAATTTTAACTTGATCTAAAGTAGAAATCTCAGTACTGCGAGTACCAATGCGTTCAACATTACCTAATAAATCTCCAACCTGAATAAAGTCACCTACCTGAATTGGTCGCTCAAAAGTAATAATTAAACCACTAATAAAATTATTAGCAATATTTTGCAGTCCAAAGCCAATTCCTACTCCCAACAGACTAGCTAAAATTGCTAGAGAACTGACATCCACACCCCAGATTGTTAGTAGAATTAATAAAGCCAGAAAAGTTAAAGCGTATTGAACCAAAAGTGCGACAGTATCCTGTATCCCTCTGTCGACTCCTGTAAGCTGTAGTAAACGAGATTTGAGAACTTGGGTAAAGCCTCTGATTAAAACCCAAACTCCAGCAGATAATACCAGTAAGAACAAAAAATCCAGAATTGAATAGCTCTTAGAGCCCAATTCAAAGATCCGTTTAGTAAAACTGCCTGTCAATTTGTAGCGCCAGATTCTAGTTAAAGGGAAGAGTTCACTCAGATAAAATCCAACTGCACCCCACATCCCTAAAAGCAGTAAACTCAGTCCTAAGAACCAAAATTGTTGCCTTGGTCTAGTTGTAGAGGATCCAGATGCACTATTGTTACCCAAACTTTGACTACGTCGGCGGGAGAGACGACGACAGAATAAACTTAATCCCCAATGCAGTGCGCTCGCACCACTAATAACCCCGATAGTGAGCCTCAAAGCCTTACCGATATAAGTAGGAGTGCGTTCTATTCTAGCTTTGTCAAGACTTTCTTGGAGTTCCTGTCGCCAAATTTCAGCTTGTTCTTGTCTACCAAAATCTAGTTCAACATCTCCCTTAGTAACTGTTAACAAATAGCGGTCATTAGCCCGTAGAGTTATTTGTCCATCCTGTTGAGCAACTTCAACTTGAATCAGTTGACCAGATTGCACTTTTTTCTCTAATGCAGAATTGATGAAATCAGCTCTTTGTTCAGCAGTAAATTCCCCTGAATTTGCCACCTGCAAAACAACTGTGCCATCAATCATTACCGGAGCTTTTCCAAGACTTTCAGTTGTGGATAAAATAGCTCCTGCTGGTGCCAAAACTGACAAACATAAACTTAACCAGAAAAAAGAATGAATTAATACTTTTTTGTTCATGGTTCATAGTTAGTATATGCAGTCTACATGAAACTTGAAATATTTCTAATCCCTGTTCCCTGTTCCCTCACTTCCTCATTAATCAATGAACAATCAACAATGAACTATGAGCAATGAAAAATACCTAATAATCCCGATATTCAAGAATATGCTTGGCAGTAAGTTGTGACTTTTCAAGGTGAGGGATATGACCGCAATCTGGAATCCAAATAAGTTGAGAATTAGCGATCGCACTGTTAAATTTATAAGCATCGCCTGTACCTAAAATTTTGTCAGACTCACCCCAGACAATCAATGTCGGCTGCTTAATTTGCGGCAACTGCTGGCGAAAAGAGCCGTAACCTCCGCTTTTAGTAAAAGCTTTCAGGGCTCGATCCCAATCTGGTGATTTCAGATGTAAGGCTGTACATAAGAGAGCATCAGGGGTAACAAAACTCTGATCGTAATAAGCATTTTTACTAATCTGTTGCCGCACCTTGGGTAGACGCAAAAATTCTACAGCTAGATAATCCAACGGCCAAAACAAATATTTGCCCATGCTTGCTCCCATACTATAACCAGCGCTATCGAGCAACACCAGCTTGGTTACAGATTGCGGATAATCCAATGTAAAATCAATTGCTGCTGCTCCTCCCATGGAAGCACCAACCAAAATTACTGGCTCATTGATTAGAGTTTTCCAGAAGTAGTAGAGATGAGTTTTAATGGCAGCTGCACTGAAGGGAATTCCAGTTAATCTTTCAGTAAAGCCAAAGCCTAATAAATCAACTGCCCACGTCTGATTCTCAGCAGCCAGCGCTGGTAACAGGCGACGAAACTCCAGCACAGAGCTATCAAAGCCGTGTAACAATAAGACTGGTGTTCCACCACTGCCCTGGTCTACATAAGTTGTGGCAATTGGCTGTTGGCTCAGGGGAGTATTAATAGAAATTTGCTTAATATTCTGAGCCAGAGCAATAGATGTGGACTCAGTTAAGTTAGCAGCTTCGGTTGGTAGAAAACTATTAGACATGAACATTAAACATCAGCAGTTAAAAGCCATTTGCCAAAAATCCTTCTCCAATTTTGCCACCTTCAAAAAGGCTTCTTCCGCTTGATGCCCAATTGTTACTGAGGTATTTTGCAATACTTGATCTGCTTGTTGTTCTAGGAGTTGAACGTATTCCGTAAAACTAGGATTGCCCCAACGGAAAGCAAATTCGGCGTAGGGTTCAGGCATTGTACCAGGCAATTGCCAACCTTGATTGTAGGCAAACTCAATTGCCCAAAAGGCGGTGGCTTGGACTGGATATGGCATTGTAGCCAGAGAGTACATGAAATCGCAGTATATTTGACAAGTTAGCTGTTTGTGGGCATCCAAAGCAAGAGAGCGCTCAGCAGCCTTTGCCTCAAACCAATTAAGTTCCTCCTGAAGTGCGCTCAACCCACCCACAATTACATCAAAATGCTGTAGAGGAGCGACTGCTAAAAGCCTCCCTACCATGCGGGTGAAATCGACAACGAAGAGGTAATCCTGTAACAGCCAGGTGTTAAATTGCTCAGGCTGAATCGTTCCTAATTTACACTGCTCAAGGAAAGGATGCACAGTCGCCTCACGCCAAACTTGAGTATGCTTGTGCAGGAGTTGGTTGCAGGTTAAGGACATTTCTAATTTCTTCGGTAGTATGAGCATGATAGCTTGTTGAAGCTGAGCAAGATTAGGAGTTTCTATGACAGGTCAAAAGTCAGCTGCCACACCAATTAATGCTGCTACCCCGATGAATGCTGCTACCCCGATGAATGCTGCTACCCCGATGAATAAGATTAAATCGGCAACAAATTCAGTCAATAGCAATCTCGGCACCAATTCTATGAAATCAATTATTAGCGTGGATTTAGGTCGAACTGCCACAAAAACTTGTGTCACGCGTGAACCTAGTAATGTGATTCTCATGCCTGCCAATGTCAAGCATTTATCGATGGAACAAGCGCGCGGAGGTATTTTTGAAGCTCGTGCTACCGAACCCTTATTGGATATGTGGCTAGAGTATCGAGGCATTGGCTATGCTTTTGGTCAATTAGCAGCAGACTTTGGAGCAAATCTGGGTTTAGGTCAATCTAAAGTTGAAGATGCACTAGCCAAAGTCTTAGCCTGTGCAGGATACTTCGGGATCAAGGACGATGTGGCAGTTGTATTAGGCTTACCTTACCTTTCCCAAGAGCAGTTTGAGCGAGAAAAACAACAAATTATCAGCCTGCTTAGCGGTCCTCATTTTATGAACTATCGGGGTAATCCCATCTCAATTAACATTACCAAGGTTTGGGTAATGCCAGAAGGTTACGGCTCTCTGCTCTGGAGTGAAGCTCAAGCTAACAAGGGAGTGACTCCAGACTTTACGAAGTTATCAGTGGCAATTGTAGATATTGGACATCAAACCACAGATTGTCTGATGGTTGATAGCTTCCGGTTTGCACGAGGAGCTTCTAAAAGCGAAGCCTTTGCCATGAGCCAGTTTTATGAACAAGTAGCCTCTCAGATTGAGGGAGCCAACAGTCAATCCCTATCTCTGATTTCAGCAGTTCATAAACCAAGGGGTGAGCGTTTCTACCGCCCCAAGGGTTTAACCCAACCGACTAATCTAGACGATTTTCTACCTAATTTAAAAGAAAGTTTTTCTCGCGAAATCTGTAGCCGTGTCTTAGCCTGGCTGCCAGAGCGAGTGACTGACGTGATTCTTACAGGAGGAGGAGGAGAGTTCTTTTGGGAAGAGATTCAACATCTGCTCAAAGATGCCAAGATTAATGCTCACTTAGCTGCACCTTCCCGGCAAGCTAATGCCTTGGGGCAGTATATTTATGGAGAGGCTATGTTGAGAGCATTAGCCAATCGCACTGCCAAAACTGGAAACTGATGTTCTTTTGGTTCAACAGGAACAAGACAAATAAATCAGTTACCTTTGATCAAGAGGTTGCTGATCAATGCCTGTTAGAGGTTGTGGAAACTGAATTGAGTAAACAACAGCACAGAAATTTTAGCGCTCTCTGCAAGGAGGCACTGTGGCAATTTTTATGCGTTCCTGAATCTTTAAAGCCTAACCCTAGAAAGGAGGCAATGGAGCAACAAGCCACCGAAGTGCAGCGTCAACTTGCTGAGTTTGAGCGACGTTTGTTTAATAAAGAATCGAGTCGCTTAGAAGCTATAGAACGCCAGATGCATCTACTAACTCAACAAATATCTCAACTAAGTGCGATCGTTAATCAACAACAGTACCTCGAACCTCATCAACAGCCTCCACAGTTGGAACCAGAGGCACAAACACTGACTCCTAATGCTACCCCAGATGCAGACCCTCTGCTAAATCGCCTGAGTCCCTTGTTGGAAGATTTTTAACAAAACTGCGGAATTCCCCATCCGTCTATACGGTGGGGATGGAATTCAGGGTAAAATAGGTGATTCAACATCACCTATTTTGCCAATCTCCTAGCAATAAATATGAGGTAAAATATTGAAGGAGGTGATGCAATTGTGGCGACTAGAAGACAAACATTTCGACTGTACCCTAACCAAAGTCAACAGCGGCAATTATTCAAAGCCAGACGTTTGCATCAGTACATCTATAATGCTTGTCTAGCTGGTCGCAAACATGCATGGGAAACAGACCGAAAAAATCTAAAATACTTTGACCAGCAAAACAAATTACCCCAATTCAAGAAAGATAATCCTGAATTTGCCGTCTTAGGCTCTCAAGCTTTACAGGCAACCGTAAAGCGAGTTGATTCAGCCTTCCAAGCATTTTTCAAAGGCTTGAGAAAACACCCAAAATTCAAGTCATTACGCAATTACAGCGGCTGGACTTACCCTGGTAGTGCCGGATGGAAGGTCTACACCAACGGTAAACATGGAAAGGTAGAACTCCGGGATTTAGGGCTTTCTATTAGAATGCGCGGTAAGGCGAAACAATGGGGAGATCCTACAACTTTAACCATTGTTTATCGCCCAAGTTCATATCAATGGTATGCGTCTTTCACTGTGGAAGTGGCAACTGTTGAAGCTAAATATGATTCAACTTCAGACCTAAAATATGAATCAATTATTGCTTACGACTTAGGCACAAGCACTGCTCTTACTACTTACGATGGGTCAGAGTATGTTGAGCTAACTAACCCTCGCTTCTTGCGTAATAAGGAGCAGGAAGTTAAGCGCAAGTCTAAGCAAATGAGGCGTAAGATAGCGCCCAACAGGAAAAAGAAGACCAAACCCTCAAACAGATGGAAAAAAGCCTCTAAAACGGTTTCAAGATTACAGCGAAAAGTTAGTAATCAACGTCAGGATTGGCAGCACAAGGTAACGTCAGATATAGCAAGTCGTTATGACATCGGCGTTACTGAAGAACTGCGGGTTAGAAACATGACCCGCAAAGCTAAAAAGGGAAGCAAGCGTAAGAAGCAAAAAGCCGGACTCAACAAGTCAATTCTAGACGTAGGGATGTCCACTCTCAATAAAATGATTGGCTACAAAATTGAGGCAAAAGGTGGATTACTTCTTGTGCTTGATACCAAAAAAGTCAAACCATCCCAACGTTGTCCCAACTGCGGAAAAGTACACAAGCATTGGGCATCACTATCTGGCCGTTATCACATTTGTGATGCTTGCGGTTTTGAAATTGCACGCGACAAAGGTTCAGCGTTGGTGATGTATCAGGTTGCCATAAATAAGCAACCGGGGGATGGGACAGCCCTCGTCGACGTGGATGCTGTTAGCTCTACTTGTAAGAAGCGTAGCCGTAAGGATACGGGTTCTTTGAAGCAACTACAGCAAAAGAAGCGTTCAAAACTCAGTAAGTCCTCTCCGGAGGACAGGGTTTTTGAAACCCCGTCCTACGCAGTGAGGCGGGGTAGTTCATGTTGACACTACCTCACTCAAATCCCAAATTACCGAGTGGGGTGTGCATCTACCGTTTGAGTGGCATCACCATTTCCTTGAGGAGTTTGAGCATGCGAGTGGCAGTTATTGGCTGCGGTATTATTGGGGCAGCGATCGCTTACGAACTGAGTCTAGTAACTGGTCTCAAAATAACAGTAATTGATCAGCAACCTCCAGCACAAGGAGCTACTGGTGCTGCTCTAGGTGTTCTAATGGGTGCGATTAGTAAGAAAGTTAAGGGTAGGGCATGGCAGTTGCGAAAAACAAGCCTTCAGCGTTACCAAACCCTTATTCCTGAATTGGAAGCACTCACTGGGCATCAAATTCCTAGCAACCGCAACGGCATACTGAAGCTATTCTTTCCTGGAGAAGATTTAGCCTCTTGGGAAAAGCTGGTAGAAACTCGCTACTCACAAGGCTGGCATTTGGAAATTTGGGATGCTGCTAAAATTAGGCCCCACTGCCCTCAGTTGAGTACCGATAAAATTATCGGTGCCATTTATTCTCCCCAAGATGGACAAATTGAGCCAACAGCTCTCACCAAAACTTTGGTAGCCGCTGCCGCTCTCAATGGTGTTACTTTTAATTTTGGTTATGCTGTTGAGGGAGTTCTCTCAAGATTTTCAGACAATTTAAATTTACATACTTGTCACCACATTTACACTGATGTAGGGAAACTAGAAGTAGATTGGCTTGTTGTTGCTGCAGGAGTTGGCTCATCTCAACTAATTACCTTACTACAAGCACAACTAACAAAAGTCATTGATGAACCTTCTGCTACCTCCGCGATGCCTTCCTACAACCAGGAACAAAATAATACTGGAGCATTAATTGGTAACAAACCCACGGAGGCAATGCAGTTTTCAACCACTCCACCCCTAATGATTAAGCCTGTTTTGGGACAAGCTTTACAACTACGTCTGGAACATCCAATTGGCTATGGAGACTTTCAGCCAGTGATTACTGGTGATGATGTTCTCATTGTGCCAGTGGGAAAGGGGGAATATTGGATAGGTGCTACTGTTGAGTTTCCTAACAATGTTGGTGATGTAGTCGCAGAACCAATTTTGCTCGAGAAGGTGAGACAACAAGCCCTCAGTTTCTGTCCAGCTTTAGCAGGAGCAAAGGTGATTAGAACTTGGTCAGGCAAACGTCCACGACCACAAGGGCATTCTGCACCAATTATCACTCAATTGCCTGGTTACAGTAATGTCTTGGTGGCTACAGGTCATTATCGTAATGGTGTTTTGCTAGCACCAGCCACGGCACAAGCGATTAGAGAGATAATCACTGCTGCAAAATGTTAAAAAACCATTAAGTAATGAGTCTGGTTAACCATGCTTGTTGTTTCAAAAGCAGTGAACTTAACTCTCAGTTTGTGTTACCGTCATATTAGGATAACTACTGCCGCTTTAAGGCAATTTAAGTTCAAATGGATTCTGATAGTAGCACTCATCTAAGAACAAGCGCAACTAATGTTAATTTCTAAGTCTTAAGATTTTTTTATCTGTGGAAAGCGTAGTTGACAATTTCTTATAAGAGTGCAATCTTTGAGAGTTGAATCAACTGGTTAATGAAGTCTGCCAGTTTGAATGCCACTAAACTCTATATTATTGCTCGATTGCTTGTTATATCACAATTTTACTATGGTTGTACAACCAGTTCCAACACATAAACTGAAAATTAAAGACGATGAAGGTTCCAGGCAATTTACCTTAAAGGATGCCACCTACTCCATCGGCAGAAGCCCAGGCTGTGACATACAACTGTTTTCACTATTTGTCTCCCGCCGACAAGCTACTCTAGAAAAAGGTAGGCACGAGGACGGTAGTTACTATTACCAAATTATTGATGGAGACCTTCAAGGTAAGCCCAGTTGCAATGGACTCTTGGTTAATGGTCGCAAAATCAAAGCCCATATTCTCGAAGATAAAGACGAGATTGTCTTTGCTCCTCAAGTAAGCGCTATCTATTACCTAGAGCGAGAGTTAATCGACGAGTTTGATATTACCTTGATTAATCCTAATATGGTCGGAGAATAAGGTTAATCATAATACACACTCCCAGATCTAGCATTGGCAAGACAGAGAAATTGAGGGTTGGTTTTAGTGCGCCTAGCCACAGCCAGCGCAGAATCAATCCTATTTTTTTGCAATTATAGCAGTCGCCACAGCTGTTAGGACACTTCCTTGTTCCCTGCTCCCTGCTCCCTGCTCCCTTTGAATCAAAATAGGATGTCCTAACTGACATGTCCGTTGCTATACCTATGGGTTAAGATGAATTTATTGGTCAGTTAGTAAATTTTTTTAAAGCTTGAGTCATTTTCACTAGCTCTAAAGCGGCTTTTAATGTGCTTCAATCAACTTGCTTCGTTATGGTCAACATAACTTTCCTTACTTTCCAGAGAGCGGATCAACTCCCGGACGATATCAGTTTTAGTTCGCTTTGTTTTTCTAGCATAGCGGTCTAAAATCTTGAGTTCGTGGTCCGGAATTCTTATACATAGCTGCTTTTGATTCATTTGTCTAGCGATATGCTATACTAACTAAAGTATACCAAGATATAGCGAGTCTACTTGAGTTGTGAAACTGCTTAGTGAGATAGGTCGTCAGGAGTCAGGAGCCTTCGAGTCAGTATAGACAAGGCGATAAGTCTGCTAAAGATGTTAGTTAATGGGGTTAGGCTTGTTAACGAATCAAATCTGTTCGTTATATCTTGCTAAGAGCTCAGCAGAGGTGACAGTGCCAAGGTAAAAAAAAACGAATTAAACCCAGGTCCCATGGGGGCGAAGAATTACCTAGAAGGGTTCGCCTGTAAAATCTGAAAGTAGCTCTACAACTCTTAGATTAAACAGGTGTAAATGAAAGATTCGGAACCAGAACAAAGCTGGTATAGCCAAGTAGCAGATGCCTACACCTCACAACAAAGAAAAAGCTGGTATGGTGCAGTAGCAGATGCCTATAATAGGGTAAGACCGCGCTATCGGCAAGAACTGATTTATCGTGCTCTAGAGTTAGCCGAAGTTCCTCAAGAGGCAACTATTCTTGAAATAGGATGTGGTCCTGGAACTGCCACTACATCCTTTGCTCAATTGGGTTTTAAGATGGTTTGTCTTGAACCTAACCAGGAAGCTTACCAGTTAGCACAACTTAATTGTGCGCAGTATCCCAATGTTGATATTAAAAATACTAGTTTTGAAGAGTGGGAGTTACAGCCTCAGCAATTTAATGCTGTTCTGGCAGCCACCTCTTTTCATTGGATTTCACCGAAGATTGGCTATCCAAAGGTTACTGAGGCTTTAAAAGATGACGGTACTCTAATTTTACTATGGAATACAGCACTTCAGCCGGAGTATGAAGTTTTCCAAATCTTGGATCAAGTCTATCAGACCTATGCTCCCTCTCTTGCCAAATATGAACAGAGGATAACACAGGAAGAGAGCATCAGAAAGTTTGGAAAAACTGTAATTGATTCAGGTTATTTCCAAGATTTACTGTACGAACAGTTGGTATGTGAACTCACCTATAGCATTGATGATTATCTAGCGCTTTTGAGTACTTACTCACCGTACATAATGCTAGATCCACAACCACGGGATTCTTTATTTCAAGGCTTGAGGGAAGTACTAGAGAGGAATTGCCCAGGGAATATCTCTCTTTCTCATCTCTCAGCTTTTCACATTGCTAAAAAATCTCGCTAGTTTATTAGTTGTATGCTTCAAACCAAACCCATCTCAAAAACCATCACCAGCCTATATGATCTTCAAGAAAGATTTAACCTTAATCCTACAGAAAAGGAGCAATTTTTCCCGGAATGGAATCAAGACTTACCCAAACTCACTGAGACAGAAACAGCAACCTTAGAGCAAATCAAAAACCGATTTATGCGCCACCGTCAACGCGGTTCCTTAGCAGAAGGAACCATCAATCACTTAGTCATATCCCCCTTATTAACCCTAGCTGGTTTATATGACGAACCCTTCTTTATCACCACTGAACCAGAAGTAGAACTCATTCTAGAAGATAGAGAAGAAGTACTCAGAGGACGCATCGACACCCTGATTATTCACAAGCAACTCTGGGTATTAGTAGTGGAATCAAAATCAACTATTGCTTTCTCCGTTGCTTTACCCCAAGCCCTCACCTATATGATGGCAAATCCTAACCAAGAAAACCCCGTCTATGGACTCATAACTAACGGCGACGAATTCCAATTCATCAAACTCACAACTCAAGACACCCCCCAGTACGATTTATCTAATATTTTCTCTCTGCTACTTCCTAACCGCAATCAACTTTATGAGATCATGGGCGTTTTGAAACGAATTAGACAAGTCATGCTGCAAAACTTAGCTGAGTAATCTCTTTGAGTCTTAATACCTAAACTCAAACTAAAAAAGGTGGAAGGATATGGCATACAGTGACTTTACTTTGGCAAAAGTTATAAAAGTTTTTGGGTTAACCATTTCTGAAAAAGTGGATATTTTTCCAGAGGCACCAGAATTTAAGAGCAGTCATTTTTTGCAAGAAACCCTTGATTACAATCTACCTTTAGCTCTTGCTATTAATACAGAAAAGTCTCGCTCAGAAATGATTATTGCCCCTATTTTAATTGAGTTAAAAAGGCATTTGCCGCAGCCTATTAGTTTATTTTCTGGTGTAGATTTTACTGTTGATGCTACCCAAGGATTAAATGGAACTTGTGATTTTCTGATCAGTCGTTCTCCAGAGCAGTTATTGATCAAGGCCCCCGTGATTACGATAGTAGAGGCAAAAAAAGAAGATATTAATGCTGGATTAGGGCAATGTGTAGCCGAAATGTTGGCTGCAAGGTTATTTAATGAACGGGAAGAAAACCAGATTAACAAAATTTATGGGGCTGTTACGACTGGGGATAGGTGGAAGTTTCTAAAGTTAGAAGGGCAAGTTATTGCTATCGATTTAGGAGAGCATTTTCTTAACAATGTCAATAAGATTTTGGGAATTTTAGCCTACGGTATTAATGAGTCGATGACATCGCATTGAGTAAAGATAACGCTCTGTTCAACAGGTTTCGTGGCGAGCGCTTGTTCTCTCACTTCGGCGTTGGCGATGGCTTCCTAAGCGACACAAGGTTATTTTGTCAGGGTTTGGCTTCCTTGAGCGTCTCTTTTTACGTAATCGATAACAAACGCAAAGACATGACTCTTGCTTCACCCGAAATCATCTACGTGTCTGTCGTGATCGACACAGACTATGTAAAAGATCACTATAGTCCCAACAGTGATAAGAATAATCCCAAGGGAATCGCCCATAACAGTCAATATATGATCGTCGACTACCAACACGTTTACGCCAATCAAGCTACTGCTGATCTGCACATCAAGGCTAATCCTGGCGATACAGTTCGTTTCTACGGTACATGTATCCAGGCCAATTCCTCGGATGCTGTGCTGCTATACGGCATGCCCAAGTTCGGGGGCGATAATGTTTTTGGCCCGTTCCGTTATTCGCCTTTTACCCTCGATAACGCTGTTATGCCTGACTCGAATCAGCCTGACGGACTGCCTCCTCTCACCACCAAGCTGACTTTCCCTGTGTTTACCGCAGACGTTCTCGGTTCTGGGACAGAAAACTTTAAGGTCTGGTTTGCTCTTTACCAGCAAAATGGTAGCTCGCAGGAGCTGTATGGTTACTACCAATGGGATCCTACCATCACCTCCGGTGGTGCCGGGTTACGGCTTGCTGTGAGGTAATGCACTGCCTCTTTCGCGGGTAGATCCAGGATTCGCCTCTTCGGCGCTCTATACCGGGCGCCGAAGCGCCTCTTCCTTCAAGCTTGTATTCCACTGTCTTAATACGACATCTTTTTTTTCAGATCAAGTACTTCTGTCCTAAATGCCATGAGCAATACAATTGATAACATCGAACACTGCTTCCAATGTGATCAGACGGTTGTTGACCTTTACTGTAACGAGGTTAGTAAACTAACTGATGAGCAACAACGGTGTTTAGCTGCCCTTATTTTAACTGGTTTTGTTTGTCAGCATCGTTCCATTTACGTAAATATAGTCGTTGACACAAAATACCTCCAAGAACAATACCCCGAGCCCAGCCAACACAAGTGGGCTCCGACGGAAATCGAGGTCGAAAACCAGTATTTGATGGTCGACTATCAGCACGTGATCGATGGTCAAGGTACCCCCTATCTGGAATTAAAAGCAAATATCTCTGATGTAGTTTCTTTCTCATGCGCTTCGATTGATGCAAATTCCAGTAGCGCTGCAATCGTTTACGGTATCTCTCACAGGGATGGCGATGAAGTCTTTGGCGATTTTCACCCAGTTCATAAAAATTTATCTGGTGCCGTCATGCCAGATGCATCTTCACCGGATGGGTTGCCTCCAGTAACCGCTGACAGAAACTTTATGAGTTTAAATGCAGAGGTAAAAAATAGTGGGGTTGAGACTTTGGATATCAAGCTCGCTGTTTTCCTGCAAGCTGGAAGCGAACAGGTTTTGTTTGGATATTTCAAGTGGTCTCCCAGCATTACAATAACCGCACAAAGCTGAACTGATTAGTGGCGTTTGGAAAATCTCGCAAAAGGTATCTTGCTTTTGTTTTATAAAACTTTGGTCATCAGACTTTCGTTTTATAAAACTTTTATTTAATAAAACAATTTGATCATCATTGGACTCGAAGATATGCAAAGGAAGCACATAGGATTTACGCGAAGTAACTTGTGTCTGATCTTGCATCGCACTATTCTGGCTTTTATTTGAGCCCCTCAACCTCTCTTTGTATTCTTTCCGTGCCGAAGAGATGCGCTTGCAGACATTATCGTAGGTTATCCCTTGTTCTGCGGCTATTTCTGTATGAGTACGCTGTTGATAAAAATGTAATCTAAAACTATTGCGCAAGTGTACTGGTAAAAAGCCGAATCGGCTCAAGCACGAAACCACGATTGACCTACAAGAATTCTGCGCCAGCTCTAGGCTGTCGCATACCCCTACTGATTTCTCGCTCCCACAATGGTGGTCAATGGATTTGGTGGCTACTGCTTTCTCTAGGACAGCGATACCTAGTGCCAATGGGGTGCCGACAGTAGTTATATCAGGAGTAGAATTTTCTGCGATCGCGCCTGTAGAATTTAGCTCCTTAGCTTTACTCTCTCTGGGGACTATGTTGGAGTCTTTGGCTACCTTTGTATTTGGCTCTCTTTGGTTCGGTTTTTCACCTGTCGCCCCTGAGGTTTGCCGCTGAGGAGTACCCACCGTAGCTACAACCCCATCGCTTCCTTGGAAATAGCCCCTCAACCTCTCTTTTAGTTCTTTGCGTGCCAAAGATATCCGCTTACAAACGTTATCGTAGGTTATCCTTTGTTCTTCGGCGATTTCAGTATGACTACGCTGTTGATAAAAATGTAATCTAAAAGTATTGCGCAACCGTTCAGGTTTTGATGCGCTCAACCACGAACTTGATAAAACAATAGGTGCCAAAGGCGATCGCGCAGGCTCCCTACTAACCCGAGCATCTTCCTTCTTTGGGGAGACATCCGTCTTTTCCGGAGGATTCAAGTTAGCGTCCGCTTCTAAATGTTGTTGGTCAACTGCTGAACCATCTTTGGTTGCGTACGCAAATTCCACTGAGTCACTGTTCTTTGGCGGTTCTCCACCACAAACCGTTGCGCTACCTGTTGCTAATTGTGCTTGGAGTAAGGTCCTTTCAGGAGTTTTCCAATTTGCGTACGCTTCTTCCTCTTCCTCCCTTTTGTTCGGCTTTTCTACTGTCGCCCCTGAGGTTTGCCGCTGAGGAGTACCCACCGTAGCTACTTCCCCATCCGTTCCTTGGAAATAGCCCCTCAACCTCTCTTTTAGCTGTTTCCGTGCCAAAGATATGCGCTTGCAGACATTATCGTAAGTTATCCTTTGTTCTTCTGCGATTTCAGTATGACTACGCTGTTGATAAAAATGTAATCTAAAAGTATTGCGCAACCGTTCCGGTAAAGATGCGATCGCATGCTTAATAACTGTTGCTTTCTCTTCTTTCTCCAATGCTTTCTCGGGACTATCCACCGTACTGGCGGTATCGACATTATCCGTTGCCCCCACCCATTCAAAACTTTCTACCCCTGCGGCTCCCCTAGAGCGTTGGCGAATAATATCGATACAGAGGTTGCGAGTCAACTGCACTAGCCAAGCCTTCAAGTTATCGATTTTGCCAGCATATTTCTGTACCTTTTCCCAAGCCTTGAGCATCGCCTGAGACAAGGCGTCTTCTGCATCTGTAGAGTTGAAATTCATCAACTTTAGACAGCAGCGATAAAGCTTGTCTTTCTGTTCCTGCCATTGCTGCCAAAATTCTGAGACAATATCTCCTTGAGCGGCACCAGTTAAGGTAGCGCCGCTATTGCTCCCGATGTTACTAGATTGCATAAAATTATGAATCCAAGATCAAATTATGCCTGATTCACTATCAGAATTATTATTCTTTGCAGGATTTATAACAACCTATAAATCTCATCTAAAAACTCATCTAAAAACCTACTAAGCTGTTGTGCATTGTTAAGGCACAACAGCAAGGCAGGAGGCAGTAGGCAGTAGGCAGTTGGAACAAGGGTTTCAGCCATTAACTTATATCAAATAAATATCTGATTTAAATGCGTAACAGCTTAAACCTCATCTAAAATCTCATCTCAAACCTCATCTAAAAACCTAGAAACCTCATCTCAAACCTCATCTAAAAACCTAGAAACCTCATCTCAAACCTCATCTAAAATCTCATCTCATCTAAAATCTCATCTCAAACCCTATAAACCTCATCTAAAATCTCACCTAAAAACTCATCTGTTCCCTTGCACTAGGGAGCTTATTGCCAATTTCATTTATGTTTGCTACAGATACTGATGACGCGGAGACGCGGGGACAAAGAGACACGGGGATTAATGTATAGCAACCATTATCAGAAATTGATATTAGCCACAATGCGTCCCCTTCTCATGCTTCTCATAAAGAGTTGAGGTGGTGGCAGACTCCTGATCAAATAAGCTTTTAAGCTATTCGTCTAGCAATATGCTATACTCAAAATATATCAAGATCGATTGGCCAACAGATCCTTAACTGGCATTAGCACAGCCTAAAAAACCCAATCATGCCACAAACCACGTTAACTGAAGATATATAGGTGGCATTGAGGAGTGTGAACCGACGCTTCAGGGCGTAGGATTTAATCGCTTAAGAAAGCTTGGCTGATAATGCCTGAAGATAGCCATTAGCGGGAGAGAAGCTCAATCTCTTCTTAAGTAAGATGTTTTGGCCCAACAAAATTTATACAGCTCCCCCCAACTCAGCAGAGGTGATTCTGGGACGTACCTTACCTTCGCTGCTGGATGAAGCATGTGTACGCTATCCCAATCATAATGCCTTCCAGCAGCCGACAGCACAAGGCTGGCAATCTCTATCTAACCTAGAATTCCGCAGCGCTGCCGAAGAGTTAGCACTAGGCTTACTGGATTTGGAGTTAGAAAAAAGTACTCGCATTTGCCTGTTTATGCACAGCGATGTCAACTTCTGTATCGCTGATATGGGTTGCCTACTTGCCAAACTAATTGACGTACCAATTTATCCAGCCGAGGCTCCAGAAAACATAATCTTTATTATTGAGCACAGTGAAGCCAAGGCGCTGATTATTTCCAATCCAGAATTGCTCGAGCAAGTAGCACCTTACCTGTGGAAAGTACCCAATCTGAAAATAGTAATAGTTGCCGAGGTTACTCTCAACTGGCAACAACAACTGCCGCCACTGCCTCCACAAATCCAAGTATTTTCTATCTCAGAAGTGCGTAGCAGAGGCAAAGCTCAGTTGTCACCAACTAAGCAACAGCAACTGCGCTCAGAGATTGCACCAAATGATCTTGCCACCATTATCTATATCGCTGGTGGAGCAGGAGAATCGGAGAAATGGCGCAGAAAAAACTCACAGTTTAAATTTACCAACGCTATCAGGCAAAGAGTACATAATCTCAAACAGGTAAATGATTTTGGTGCCAATCTTCAGGGGGTGATGCTAACCCATGAGAATATTTCTGCTGATATCCTTGCTGCCTTTAGTAATCACCCCCAACTTGAACCGGGATTGCCAGAAGTAGTCCTTTCTTTTCTGCCGCTAACACACATCTTTGCCCGTGCCTTTGTTTATGGACATATTAATTATGGGCATAGCATTTACTTTACAACTCCTGAGCGAGTAGCCAAACATCTTCGAGAAGTCCAACCAACCTTATTCGTTACCGTACCTCGACTGCTGGAAAAAACCTATGAAAATATTCTCAAAAAAGGTCGTCAATTAAAGGGATTCGATAAAATTGTCTTTAACTGGGCATTGAACCTAGCCAAACGCTATGAATTAGGTCAAAAACCTGTTGGTTCCTATGCTCTCCAGTTGAAACTTGCTAATCGCATCGTTTTCTCCTCTTGGCGCAAGGCTTTTGGAGGACATCTCAAAGCCTTACTTAGCGGTGGTGCAGCTTTAAGAGCAGATTTAGCTAACATTTTTTCGGCGGCAGGAATAACTGTTTTGCAAGGATATGGTTTGACAGAAACCAGTTCCGTACTTTGTTACAACCGTGGGGAATTTAACCGCGCTGGAACAGTAGGAATACCCATTACCGGGGTAGAAATGGCAATAGCAGAAGACGGTGAAATCTTAGTTAAAGCACCGTACATTATGAAAGGCTATTATAAAAACCCGGAAGCAACCCAACAAGTTATTGAGCCTTCAGGGTGGTTTCACACCGGCGATTTAGGGGAATTTACAGCAGAAGGCTTTCTCAAGATTATTGGTTGTAAGAAGAACCTGTTCAAACTTTCCACTGGCAAGTATGTCACGCCACAGCCTTTGGAGAATAAATTACAGCAATCCCCTCTAGTAAAACAAGCGATCGCTGTCGGTGCTGATCGAAAATTCTGTAGTATGTTGATTTTTCCAGAGGTGAAGAATCTACGCACTCATGCAAAAATACTAGGAATAGAGCTGCCAATTGAGGAACTTTTGAAGCATCCCAAAATTATCTCAATTTATCAAAAATTAGTAGACAAAGCTAACAAGAAATTGCCTCAATGGTCAGCAGTTAAACGTTTTAAGTTGATCAATTCTAGTCTTACCGTTGAAAACGGGATGCTCAGTTCCAGCTTGAAAGTAAAGCGGGCGAAGGTAAGCGAAGTTTTTGCCACAGTAATCGATTCTATGTATGCCGAGTCGAAAAGGCGTGCTGTCCTTTCCTTTATGGTGGGAATCTTCAACATTTTATATCTTTATGAACTCTATAAACTCGTGGAAATTTGATTAAAGGGAGGATTTTAAAAACATGTTTAAGCCGTTCCGAACAGCAGCAGTTCTAGGCGCTGGAGTCATGGGTTCACAGATTGCAGCTTACCTAGCCAGTGCGGGGCTTACAGTTCATTTACTCGACTTATCGGCACCAGGAGACAACAAAAACGAGATTGTAGAAACGGCTTTTAAAAAAGCACTGAAATTAAATCCACCAATATTATTTACAGATAAAACAGTGCGCCGTATTATTCTCGGTAATTTTGATCAGCATTTTCACCGTTTAGCCGAAGTTGATTGGGTTATTGAAGCAGTAGTAGAAAATCTGGAAATCAAACAGCAGTTAATGGAACGTTTGCAGGGGGTTATTAGCAGCGAAGCAGTGATTTCCACCAATACTAGTGGTTTACCAATTCATGAAATTGCCAAAGGGCGTTCTCAATCTTTCCGTAATCGGTTTTTAGGGACTCACTTTTTCAACCCGCCACGCTATCTAAAATTACTCGAAATTATTCCCACAGCCGATACACATTCTCAAGTAATAGAACGCTTGCAATGGTTTGGGCGGCTACACCTAGGTAAAGGGGTAGTCGTGGCGAAGGATACCCCCAACTTTATCGCCAATCGCATCGGAATTTATGTAACCATGTTCAATCTCCGGGCGTTGACTCAACAGGGATACACCATCGAGGAAATCGATACCCTAACAGGAACAATTGCAGGAAGACCAAAATCAGCAACCTTCCGCACTGCTGACTTAGTGGGGCTAGATACACTAGTTTATGTGGCTGACAATCTCTACCCAGTTATTCCCCACGATGAGAGCCGAGAAGTATTCCGTGTTCCCAATATCCTGCATAAACTAGTGAAGATGGGATCGCTGGGAGCAAAAACAGGTAGGGGTTTCTATAAAAAAGAAGATGGACAGATTCTTTCTTTAAATCCAGAGACATTGGCCTATGAACCAGCCAAACCATTGAATTTAGAGGATCTGACAACAATTAGCAGGATCCGGGATTTGAGAGAACGTCTGCGTGTACTTTATCATCACCAAGGACGTGCTGGTGCCTTCTTCCGCCAATCCACCTTGGAAATGCTGGGCTACAGTGCCCGTCGTCTTCCCGAAATTGCCGATACTCCAGTGGAAATTGACAGAGCAATGCGCTGGGGATTTAGCTGGGAACTAGGGCCCTTTGAAATCTGGGATATCCTTGGTTTTGAAACCGTATTGGCAGATATGGAAGCTGCCGGTATCCAGGTGCCAGCTTGGGTAGAAAAAATGCAATACTCAGGCATCAACCGATTTTATCAAAAAGATGCAGGGACAGGACAAACAGAGGGAGTTTATCTACCCAATCAGGGATATATTCCGGTGGCAACGCCAGCCGATGAAATTAACCTAGCTACTCTCAAATCTGACCTCAAGCACACCCTCTGGCAAAATCCCGAAGCCGCGCTGCTAGATATGGGAGATGGGGTACTTTTGTACGAATTTCGCTCTAAAGCCAATACCCTAAGTATGAAAGTAATCGAAGGGCTCTGTGAAGCACTAGATATCCTTGAAGTCAAGGATTTCCGGGGCTTAGTTATTGGTAACGAGGGTCAAAATTTCTCAGTTGGTGCCAATCTCAGTGAAATGGCAATGCTGGCGCAGACAGGTAGGTACGAGGTAATTGCCAACTTGATTAGCACGTTTCAGACGCTAATGCAGCGGATTCACTATTTCCCGAAACCTATTGTGGCAGCACTTCAGGGGCGTGTGCTTGGTGGCGGTTGCGAATTGGCAATGGCTTGTCCGCAAGTAGTAGCGGCAGCAGAAAGCTACCTTGGTTTGGTAGAACTAGGGGCAGGACTAATTCCTGGAGGTGGCGGCATTATGCGGATGGCTGCCTTAGCAGCACAACGGGCAGCAACAGAATCGGCAAGTCAGATACAGCCCTTCCTAAAATCGGCATTTGAAACCATCGCCATGGCAAAAGTCTCCAAAAGTGCCAGCGAAGCCCAAGAGATGGGTTATCTCTCTCCCACAGCCAAAATTGTGATCAATGGGGAGCGCCGCTTATATGTGGCGAAAGAAGAAGTGATTAGCCTCGATCAAGAAGGATATTTGCCTGCACCAGAGCGTAATTCGATTATGGTACTTGGTCATCCTGCCAGAGCTGTGCTGGAGCATGCTGCTTATATTCTTCTACAAGGAGGATTTATTTCCGAATATGACCGCTATCTTGCCAACTGTTTAGCCTCTGTGATCACAGGGGGGGAACTGTCAGCACCGACACTAGTAGACGAGAATTACCTGCTGCAACTGGAAAGAGAAACCTTTTTACCACTACTAGGGGAGAAGAAAACCCAAGAGAGGATTGCACATCTACTCAAGACGAAGAAACCGTTGCGGAATTAATATCGATTACCTACATGTTGGCTACGAATGTTTTTTAAGTAATAAGTAATAAGTGATAAGTAAGAAATGTTGTTGTTGTCGCTTATTACTTAAAGTCAGATTATTTGTAGCTTCTTTGTTTACATTTCAGATAAGAGTTAGGGGAAACGCAGAGGAAGCATGGTAAGCAAGGGAAGCAGGAGTGCAGAACTTGGCTCTGATTTGGGACAAACTTGTCACATAATTCTTTCTCCCCCTCTCCCCCTCTCCGCGTCTCCCCCTCTCCGCGTCTCCCCATCTCCCCCTCTCCCCATCCACCTCG
>JAAHGS010000006.1 GCA_010692645.1 Symploca sp. SIO2E9 | reverse complement strand
GACATACTATCATTATTAAAAGGGTTGGGAGTTCAACCCTAGGCGTAGGAGATGTTAGACAGGCTGTGCCTGCAATCTCACCCTTGATGCCTGAATCCCACGAATTCAATTCGTGGGAGTGGCTCAATTGAAAAAACTCTCCAGTAGGGCAATTACCAGGGATGCAGAGAAAAAATTGATATACTCTTCTGGAATACTTGCGGATGGTCTGGAAAGAAGGACAGGAATTACAGGCTGGTAAATACATTGTCGGAGAAGTGCTGAGACAAGGGGGTTTCGGGATTACTTACCAGGCGCTGCACGTTTCCCTCAACCAGCAGGTGGTGATTAAAACTCCTAATGAGCATCTCAAACGTGACCCAAACTACAATAAGTATGTCAAGCGCTTTATTCAAGAGGCGCGGTTAATTGCTAAGCTCTCAAAAGAACCTCATCCTCATATTGTGCGAGTCAGTGATTTGTTTCAAGAAGGTCAAACTCACTGTCTAGTAATGGAATTTATTCCAGGGAAAACTTTGTTTGAATTAGTGGGGCAACAAGGAGCTTTACCAGAAGCAGAGGCTCTAAATTATATACGCCAGATTGGAGATGCTCTGACATTTGTGCATCAACAGGGATTAGTTCATCGAGATGCTCACCCTGGTAATATTATGGTGCGCGGTCAGGGTAAGGTCGTCCTAATTGATTTTGGTATTTGTGGAGAACTAGTTCCTACTACAGTTAGCTCAATGCATCCAGGTCATGGTGGATTTGCTCCCATTGAACAAATCAAAGGCGATCGCAAACCAACTGTGGATATATATTGCTTGGCTGCTACTCTTTACTATACTGTGACTGGTGAACGTCCTACAAGTTCTTTTGATCGAAAAGCATTTGATGCGGTATTAGCTCCACCAAAACAGTTAAATTCAAATATAAGTAAAAGGCTAAATCAAGGTATTCTTAGAGGAATGGCACTAGAGGCAAAAAATCGTCCTCAGTCGATGCAGGAGTGGTTAGAGTTGCTGGAATCACCAGAAGTATTAGTTCCACCTCCTGTTAAGAAAAGTTATAGACAAGAGGTAGTTCGCCCTTTATCAAAGGAATATTCTGCCTTACCTCTTAGAAAATCAAATACTCGACAATCTAGAATTATTCCCTGGATTTTACTGGTAATATTGTCATTATTTTACTCATTTATAGGTTACATCTCTGCTGATGCTGTAGGTGAGGCTGGTGCTATAGCTGGGGCTGTGGTTGTAGCTGGGGCTGTGACTGGGAATTGGGCTGTAGCTGTGTTTTTGGCTGTGGCTGTATTTTTGGCTTGGGCTATGTTTTTGCTTGGGGCTGTGGCTTTAGTTGTAGCTGGGGCTGTGGCTTTGGTTGTGGCTGGTTCTGAGAATATGTTTTTGCTTGGGGCTGAGTCTGTGGTTTTGGCTGTGGCTGGGGCTGTGGTTGTGGCTGGGGCTGTGGCTGTGGCTTTGGCTGGGACAAAGTTACGAGGATCATTCAGCAGCTTTCACACATTTTTGATTTTGAGTGGGACTTCCATTTTAGGGCTGGTTTTGGGATGGTGGGTGTACTATTCAAATTAAATACTCGGCAACTGGATTGGTAGTTGAAACTAAATTGACATTAGAGTTAGTCTGCGATCGCAGATTAAAGAAAATAAAATGCGATCGCAATTTATAGAACTAGAGTAATTCGGCAATTTATGATCTAATTTGTTGTCTATGAATAGGCTGGGTTTCATTTCAACCCAACCCACTCCCTATTCCCTATTAAGCCTTAGCTTTTTCAAAGCGATTATTAACTTCTTGCCAGTTAACTACATTCCACCACTGCGTCAAATACTCGCCACGATTATTTCGGTATTTGAGATAGTAAGCATGTTCCCAAACATCATTACCCATAATTGGGTACATTCCTTCCATTAAAGGACTATCTTGATTGGAAGTACTAGTCACCTTAAGTTTTCCTTCGCCATCGAGTACCAACCAAGCCCAACCACTGCCAAAGCGCTTGCTACCAGCATTGTTGAATTGCTGCTTGAACTCTTCAAAACTGCCAAAGGTTTCCTTAATCGCTGTAGCAATAGCACCAGTCGGTTCACCACCGCCATCAGGACTCATAATTTCCCAAAACATCTTGTGATTTACATACCCCCCACCATTGTTGCGAACTGTTATCAGAATATCTTCTGGCACAGTACTAATTTGGCGTAACAAGTCCTCATCACTTAGCTTTTTAAATTGTGGGTGTTTATTAAGCGCGGCATTCAGATTTTTCGTATAACCAGCATGATGTTTATCATGGTGAAACCGCATCGTTTCGGCATCGATGTATGGTTCCAAGGCATCATAGGCATAGGGTAAGGGTGGTAGTTGGAAAGTATCTCCACTCTCACTAGATTGATCTTCCGGAGGTGTTTGCGAAATCGGTTGACAAGCAGCTGGGAGGGTTCCCAAAGCGGCTGCCCCGGTAATAGCACCTAATACAACTAGAAATTTGCGACGATTAAGACTCATAAACCCTATTAAATGCTGAAATGCTTGATGTGAAGTTTTTCCCTGCTCAACTTCAAAATATAAAGCACTCCTGTCCCCATCGTTAAATTTATAGCAGCAACATCTTCCCCTTAAGGACTTCCAAATAAAAAAATATCCCATCGATGAGAGGGGGGGATGGGGAGAGGGGGAGATGGGGAGAGAGGGAGAGGGGGAGATGAATATTGAGCCTCCTGCCTTCTGCCTTCTGCCTTCTGCCTTCTGCGGGAGAGGGGGAGAAAATTCTTGACGTCATTTTTCCAAGTAAATTGGATAATTTATTTCTTGGAGTTCCTTTAGATCAAAGCTTTTAATTCTTTAACCAGCTGTTGAGCTTGCACAACACCCTCAACACGGTGTACTGGTTGCCCATCTTTGAACAGTACTAAGGTTGGTAAAGCTTCTATGCGATATTGAGAGGCAAGTTGAGGATATTTGTCTGTATCAATTTTTACAATTTGTAAGTTTTCCCTCAGACTACTGTTTACTTCCTCCAAAATTGGAACCATCATCTGACACGGACCACACCAAGTAGCATAAAAATCCACCAACACTGGCTTTTCGGAAGCCGAGAGTAATTCAGAGAAAGTTGCAAACTTCTTTTTAACTGCCATAGGAAATAATGCCCAGTGTTAGTCTTCATGCTCGATTCTAGTGCAAAATTCTGAGAGCAGTATTAGCTTAACAACAAAAAGAGGATTTTTTCATGGAAGCATCTCAAACATCTTTGCAACAGTTAAATGATCAAGTTGCCATAGTTACGGGTGCCTCACGCGGCATCGGTAAGGCAGTCGCCTTGGCATTAGCAGCTGAGGGAGCCAAGGTAGTGGTGAACTATGCTAATTCCAGCGAAGCAGCTGAGCAAGTAGTAACTGCAATTACTGAAGCTGGAGGAGAGGCGCTGGCACTTCAGGCAGATGTCTCTAAGTTTGAGCAAGTAGAAGCTTTGCTCAAGGATACCCTGAGCAAGCTAGGTCGCATTGATATACTTGTTAACAACGCTGGCATCACTCGCGATAACTTGCTACTACGGATGAAACCAGAAGATTGGCAAGCAGTAATTAATCTTAATCTAACTGGAGTTTTTTTCTGTACGAAGGCAGTTAGTAAGGTGATGCTAAAGCAGCGTTCAGGACGCATCATTAATATAGCCTCGATTGCAGGACAAATGGGAAATCCTGGCCAAGCCAATTATAGTGCTGCCAAGGCTGGCGTTATTGGATTTACCAAAACTGTGGCGAAGGAATTAGCAAGTCGTGGCATTACCGTGAATGCCGTAGCGCCGGGATTTATTGTCACAGATATGACTAAAGGACTCGACTCTGACGACATTCTCAAGTACATTCCCCTGAATCGCTATGGCAAGCCGGAGGAAGTTGCTGGCATGGTGCGATTTTTGGCAGCGGATCAAGCTGCAGCCTACATTACAGGACAGGTGTTCAATGTTGATGGTGGTATGGTGATGGCATAGAAAAATTCTGCCACGCACTCTAAGGAATAAGTAATAAGTAATAAGTAATAAGTAATAAGTAATAAGTAATAAATGTTCTTGTTGTCAGTTATTACTTTTTGCTTAAAACTTATTACTTAAAAAGTATTGGTAGGAAATATAATTATTTAAGTTGTAATTTCTCGCTCTGGTAAATCGCTGTAGCCATTTACTGAGGATGGTTTTGGTCGGAAGCGGGGCTTACTGTTGGTGTATCTAACAGTTTTGTTGGATATGCAGCTGTTTTAGGTATGGGAATTACAGGTCGGTTTACCGCAATCATTAGTGGCTCTGACGACACTTCTGGAGAGTTAAATTCAACCAGTGTTGGCTGTGGTGATTGACTACCAGGAATAATTCCTGACAGGGCACAGACAAACAAAGCAGCGATTGCCCCGCCGCCCCAAGTAATTGTCTTGTGTATCCGCTGGCGATTGATCTTTTTGAGAACTACCTGTGCAGTCTCCTGGGCTGTAATTTCAGTAGGTGGCACGGGTAAACTCTGTAATTGGCGGCGCAGTTTAATCAATCTGGCGTGCAAGCGCTGCATATCTGAGTCAGTTGCCAACAAATCTTGTACATAAGAGCGCTCTGCTGCTGTTACTTCGCCATCTATGTATGCACTAAGCAGTTCAAAGCGGTCTCTTTGTAAGCTATCCATTTCGCTCACAGCTTCCTGAATATAATTCTTAGGAGCATCAAAATTTTCGGTCATTTTGGGAACACCATCGAGCCATAACAAGCGCTCTGTATCATAGATATTTTACAATCTCCAATCTCAAAGAACAATTAAGACAATAAAGTGTTCCCACTCATCAGGAATAATCATGATCTTTAAGTATCGAGATAAGTTTGGAGTTGGGATTGGAGTCTAGCCCTAGCTCTAGCTATTCTAGATTTCACAGTTCCTAGAGAGACGCCAGTAATTTGAGCAATTTCTTCATAAGCCATGCCCTCGATTTCCCTGAGTACAATTGTGGTACGGAAAACCTCCGGCAAGGCTGAGATTGCCTTGCGCAGCTGTTCATAAAACTCGCGAGTCGTCATATCTTCTTGAGGGTTAGCCTGGTTGGAGGCGATTTCCCAATCTATCTCACCGTCTTCTAGGCGAAGTGGGGCATCTAGGGACAGAGGACGAGCTATTCTCTTGCGCTTGCGCAGTTCATCGTAGAAAAGATTACTAGCAATGCGACTCAACCAGCCTTTGAACTTAACTGGTTCATGTAATCGCTTAATATTACGGTAAACTCGAATCCAAACTTCTTGCGCTAAGTCAGCTCGATCCTGCCAATCTGGAGCCAGATGGTATAAAACTTTATCAACATGAGATTGATATCGGCGCAGAAGTTCAGCAAAAGCCGCGCGCTCAGGGCGAATCCCTTCCTGGCAGCGTAGGATTAAGTCATAGTTTGAGAGTTGGTCAGGTTGCACTGGTGCCTGAGGAGCTGTTGCCTCAATTGTGGACCAGGATACAGAAATAGATTGGCTCATAGACATAATTCCTGGTAGAAGATCCTTGACTCCGAAAGAGGCGTGAGTTGACAAAACATAAAACTTTAGCGAGGTATAGTGCTTGAGGTTGCCTGTTGACAAGGGATTGACACACAATTGAGTGGTTATTCTACCAGAGTGACTCTGGAAATTTCCCCAAAGCATCCCTCAAAGGACTAGTTTCAAGACAAATTAAAGACTTTTTCTCATCGCTTTCACCACTACACCTGTGTGCTGTGCTCTTAGTTGAAAGTACTGGCTCACCTGGATTGAATTTTGCTTATGAACTTTTGAATGCACTCTAAGTAAGCGTTGTGCCATTTTTGGGTAATCAAGTTTTGTCTTTGGAGAAGTCAAAAAGTTCGCTTCTTTGGGAGCCACTAAATAAATTCTCTACGGCACACCCGTTTTCCGGAAAAATTGTCGTGCCAGAAATCTCACTGGCACATCATGGTCTATAGTCTATGCTGTACCAAGCGAACAGGGAATAGGGAATAGGGAATAGGGAATAGAATGGGAATAGATAACTTGCTCAAAACCAATAGACTTCTTGATTGGCGCAACAGCGTCACTGCCGAAGGCAATCGAGTCGGCAACGAGGAACAAGGGGTGAGCGAAAAAAAGAGTGGGGGAAGGAGTAAGCAGACGCCCAGATGCGGAGAGGCGAAGACGCGGAGAATTGAAATTCCAACCAAAATGGAGCTCACCCAGGAACAAGGAGCAGAAAACTCCGGTAGAGAAGAACTATTACCTGTTAACCACTCCCATTTCTCTACCTCTGACCAAAGGAACTTTGGCAAGAGGTCTAATTTAGTAAAATTTTGCTTTGGGTCAGTAGCTTTGTTATGTTCAACGATGCTGTGGTTGTTTCAGACACAGCAGCCGACACCTAAGACTACGAAGCTCTCACCACTAACACCTCAGTTGACCAGAGCAATTGCTGCCTTTAATTATCGGTTAGTTGTTGATTTGAGTGATGCCAAAGTTTACAGTTATTGGGGGGATAGGTTGATCTCAAGCTATCCAGTTGCAGTTGGTAAACCTGGCTGGGAAACGCCTAAGGGTAACTTCCAAGTCTTCCGCAAGCAACGCCATCCTATCTGGCAGGAACCAATTACCGGAGAACTGATTGCCGCTGGTCCTGATAATCCTTTAGGAGATAGATGGATTGGTTTTTGGTCTGACGGACATCATCAGATTGGATTTCATGGAACTAATCAAGAGCAGCTAGTGGGTAAAGCAGTTTCTCACGGCTGCTTGAGGATGCGCAATCGTGATATCCAAGCTTTATACCAGCAGGTTAGTATCAAAACCCCTGTAGTAGTTCGTGATTGAGCCAAACTACACTCAGCCACCTACTAAGCTGTTGTGCATCTGGCATTGCACTTTAGACCATTCAAGGAACACTAAAAAACCATCTCCCCCTCTCCCCATCTCCCCGAGCCATCCCCCCGAGCCATCCCCCCCTCTATCCCAACATGCAAGTTAAATGTGTGACAGCTCATCTACTCCCTGTTGTCCCCCTGCTATGACCTCTGCCCATTGTTTGTTGGTAATCCTGCAATAACCTGCTAATCTGCTCAAGGACATCTTGTTGAGTATTTGTGCTAATTCCCTGACGTTCAGAACCAAAGTCTGGTCGATCCAAGTTGCGGGAGATTGCTGCAGTGACTTGCTGGCGAATTAACTCATGAAGTTCTTTTTCTGCTCGCTGGCGCTGATATTTGGCACCTTCCTCACTAGTGGCGTAGAGAGGAGGTAGGCGATTGAGTGCATAGGCTGCAATATCTCCAACATCAAGGAGGCAATCGCTTTTGGCTTCCATGTCCGCTACTTGAGTGATTGCTTCAGTCAGTACTAACTCTTCCATGACGTTGATGAATTGCTTACGAGGAACTGCAACCACCTCACCGTTAAGGAGTGCTCCCATTAGTCGGTCTAATGCCATGTACTCTTCAATCGAAAGCTCCGAGGTAGTATCGCAGATGCGTCCGACTTCGTTTTCCATGACTGGTGTCAAGTAGCCATCTTTGAGAGCCTGTTCTACGATTTTTTCAATACTCATCAGAAAATAGGGGTTAGTAAGAGGTAAAATCGACACCCCTATCATTCATGTACAGGGAGGAATCTTCCCCCTTACAGAATCAGGGACATTTGAAAAAAATTGGAACCCTACACGGGGTCTAATTGTCCGTTCGATGCAGCGAGTAGTTTTGTATCCTATAATATTTTTCCTAGCCAAAGCTAGGAAGGAAAGCGATGTACTCTTGGTGGATGCTCAATTCAACCCTTGAAATCTCCAAGGAACTGGATCAACGGAAACTCCGTGAACATAAAGACCCCAGTGTAAGTGAGGCCCTGTTGAAGCACCAGTGGAACCAACAGTACCAATTCTCTGACCTGCTTGCACGAAATCCCCTGGCTTGACTTCAATAGTGTTCAAATGTAGGAAAATGCTGGTGACTCCTTGACCATGATCCATTCCTACAGTGTTGCCGTGAACCCGGAAACCTTCAGAAACTCTTCCTACTAGTGCTACTCTTCCAGCTGCTGGTGCTACTACTGGTGAACCAGTGCCGGCGGCGTAGTCAACTCCTCGATGGTAGTAGTTATTAGCAAAAACGCCGTTATAATAACGGCGGACGCCGAAAACTGTTGATACTCGACCACTAGAGGGTTTGACAAACTTCCCATTCCAGAACTTTTGTGGGGTAATTAATTTCTTAAACTCCCTAACGCGACTAAGTTCTAGCTCTGTTGCTGGCTGCGATGCACTCTCAGAGAGCCAGATGCGTTGGGTTGCAAAGGAGCGATTTTGTAGGGCTACGCTGATATTTTTAACTTCTCCATCACCACTGACACGTAGTTGTAAGCTTCTTGGTTGATCTAAAGGTGTTGTTGGTAGTAGAGCGCGATAGCGATTTGGACCGACAGCAAAGGAAGGGTAAGTCTTCTGCTCCATGGAAACTGTTGGTTCAATGCCTACAGTATTAGTCTCAATTACCACCGATAGCGTGTCTCCTAGCCTAGGATTCTCTGGCTTCACTTGTACCTGTAAGGCTCCTACTGGTTCACACAGCAAGCTAATGCTAGTAGCAATAAGTATGGTTAGAGTGGTCTTCAATTGTCCAAACCTAGGCTTAAGCAGGGATTGACTTCCAATTTTTGGCTTTTTCTGTTGACTCAAGGTTAGCTTGAGCCCAGCTGGATGTAGTCGAGTGGGGAGGTAGCTAGTTAGAGAGATTGCTGAAAATAAGGTCATCAGAATTTGCCTTCGGAATCTTCTTACTCTAAATTAGAGGTTTTAGTGTCAACTATCGAGATGCCTCGTAGAGACTAAGTGAGCATAACTTTGTACTCTATGAACGCCACTGCAACATTTTGCAAATTTTTGTATTCTAAGGTTGTAATAAAATAGACTTGTGTTAGAACACTTTAGACTAATTATAGATTTAGTATTCCTGCTGGCAGTATCTGTTTACAGATGGCTACAAGTTGCTTGGACGATGTCTTCCCATATCTTCTACAACCTAGGGTGATTACACCAACTGCTCATGTCTTAGAACACATTTCTCTCAATCAATGCCTCGGTAGGCGAAGATTTGCCAGAATTTGTAACATTGGATGACAATGGCAGTTTAACAGCACTGTTCCTATAGGTGAAGAAAACTAATCCTGCTGTTAAGGTAGGAAGTTCCGGAGCAGGGGGCAGAAGTTAATTTTATGCCATCAAATTGCAATTTGAGCTGAAGTCTACTTAAATTTTAGACAATTATCTGGCTATCGGTGCCATAGCCAACTGAAGCAACTGATTGAGGTTTGTCTGACACAATAATTAAAGCTATGGTAAGAAGTCCGCGATGCCAATTGTTCCTCTCACTTGGTCTAGATAAATTGCTGCTGGAGGCAATACAGAAATATGCAATAGTCTTGGCTTATGGTGGCTCTCATCAGCAAACACTTCGAGGACTCAAGTAATGGACAGTTTGATTGTCAAGCTGCACGACTATACAGGCGAAGTAAATTTCCTGGTAATTTCTGCAATTACAGCTGCAACCTTTTGCTTGTGGTTAATTCCTAAAGCAACTGACTTTATGGTTAATTCAGCAGCGGGTCTAGCAGAAAAATTCTTAGGTCGTGACCAGCGCACTCTCGTGATTAACTCAAGTACTAATAATCCTGAATTATTGTTAATGCTTGTATCGTTTGGTTTGCGCAGATTAGGAGGGATAGCTACCCCACTTGGCTCAAATTTTGCTAACATTTACTTGATGTTTATCATCGCACCATTAGTTGTTTTCAGCAAGTGGTTATTTACCGGTAAGTTCCATAAAATTAGGGGTCTGATTGAACTTATTAGCAGAGAAAGAAAACTGTTTTTTTGGCATTTTTTGATGTCCTTTGCCATGTTTTACTTTGCTAGTACTGCCTACTGGTGTATGACTGGAGCTTTCCAGTTTTTCCCAGTTCGAGAAGATACTCCCCTGCGCAATTGGCAATGGTTATTACTAGGAGGAATAACCTGCTTTCTCGGTATTTTAATCTTTTTCTTTTGTGAACGCAGGTTGAAGAATAGACGCCCAGAATTATTTGAAGATATTAGTGATGAGGATTTTGAAGCTAGTTGGGTTCAATTTGTTTTTGGAACAGGTGTACTACTATTGTTATGTTATTTATTGAACTCATTCTTCTTAGCCTGGACTGAACTCTACAGCCCATCCCTAAGTAGAATTTTTGGTAATGGTATTTTCGTAGGACTCCATTACTTCGTTGGCAGCCTAATTTCTTCACTACCAGAGGCAACTGTTGCCATAGAAAACTATGAGCGTCTAACTTCCCCTGATCTCAATACAGCCCTAGCTTCAGCAACTCAATCTAATATGACTAATCTCGCTATTGGTTGCGTAGGTAGTATTTTAGCCAGTATGTTTTTACTAGCAGGAATTAGCTATAATTTATAGTGGCTTCAAGTAGGCAATAGCGTGACACCAGATGGTTATCGGTTGCTGATCAGCAGTGAGTAAACACAGGCAGTTGGGATCAAGCCAACGAAGTTTGCCGATTAGTATATCCCCATTGAGTAGTTTGATCTCAAGTTCTTGTTCATCTTTGATAAAACCTTGAAGTTGACGAACGCTGGGCAAATCGGTATCTAATTGAGGCATAATTTAACCTTTGGAGTTAATGCACATTTAGCAATTTAAGCTGTATAAATATTGTATGGTGGAGATAGCTTGAAAGTGCAAAGCTGAACTCAATACCCCGGAGGTTTTATGATCTCAGTTGACTTCACAAAATACCACGGTTTGGGCAATGACTTTATTCTGATTGATAATCGCACCCAATCAGAGCCAATGATTGTATCAGAGCAAGCTGTGCAGTTGTGCGATCGCAACTTTGGTATTGGTGCCGATGGGGTCATTTTTGCTCTGCCGGGAATTAATGGCGCTGATTATACCATGCGGATTTTCAATTCCGATGGCTCTGAGCCAGAAATGTGTGGCAATGGTATTCGCTGCTTAGCCAAATTCCTCTGGGATCTGGAAACGGCAGAGGGTCAAACTCCATCTAGAACTCAATATCACATTCATACCTTGGCTGGCGCTATTGCCCCCAAACTGGAAGCAGACGGTAGAGTTAAAGTCGATATGGGAATGCCCCAGCTTTTAGCTCCACAAATCCCGACAACTTTGGCAGGTGTTGATCAAAAGGTAATCAATACCCCTATAGAAGTAGCTTCTGCTACCTGGAATGTCACCTGTGTGAGTATGGGCAACCCTCACTGTATCACCTTTGTTGAAGATGCCGACGCCATCCCTCTAGAGACTCTTGGACCTCAATTCGAGTATCACCAAGCCTTCCCCCAACGCACAAATACAGAATTTATTGAAGTGGTGCGCCCAGATTATTTGAAAATGAGGGTTTGGGAGCGTGGTGCTGGAGCAACATTGGCTTGTGGTACTGGGGCCTGTGCCTCCGTGGTAGCTGGTGTCTTGGCAGGTAAGAGCAATCGCGCCTGCACAGTTGAATTGCCTGGAGGTAATCTCGAAATTGAATGGTCAGATTTAGATCAACGAGTGTATATGACAGGACCTGCACAGAAGGTATTTACTGGTAGAATTTAGAGTTCACGGTTCATGGTTCATAGCTCATAGCTTATAGTTCAAAGTTCATGATATGTGCAGGCGGTGCTTTGCATCATTTCACTAATACAAATATTGAGCCATCAACGATGAACAATCAACGATGAACAATCAACGATGAACAATCAACGATGAACAATCAACAATGAAACTAAGATCATGTCTAAGGAATTATTGGAGTCTTTTCGGGAGGCATACAGAAATCTAGAACTTCTGCCTCTATTGGAACACAGAGAGCTAGAGAAATTTAAGGTAGAGTACGCTACTGAGGTTATTGATCAATTAGAACAATTAGTGGAGGATAGTCCTAGTCGAGATGGTAAAACTATCTTCACTGGGCATCGTGGCTGCGGGAAATCTACCTTACTAGCTGAGTTTGGTAAAAAGCTAGCTGATAATTATTTTGTGGTTTTCTTTTCAATTTCTGACACAATTGAGATGTCGGATGTTAACCATATCAACATTTTATTTGCGATCGCAGTTAATTTAATGTACGAGGCGGAGAAAAACCAAGTACAGATTTCGCCAGCGATTAAAAATAATTTTTATAAGTGGTTTGCTACTAAGACTAGGATTGAGGAAGAAAAGTTTAGTGCTGGTTTGGCAGCTGGTTTTGATTTATTTAAGTTGATTAGCGGTAAGCTGAAAGCTGATGCGGCTGTTCGTCATGAGATTAAACAGGAATTTGAAAGGAAAATTTCTGAGTTATGTGAGCGCATCAATGAAATTGCGGCTTTAATTCAGCTGGATACTGACAAAGATGTTCTGGTGATTATTGACGATTTAGATAAGTTAGATTTAGCCAGAGTTAACGATATTTATCGGGATAATATTAAAGCCCTCTGTCTGCCTAATTTTCAAATTATCTATACTATCCCCATTGCTGTCTTGCGAGATAAGTTTCTGAGGCCCCTCATTGAAACAGAAACTAATGACCAAGTGGTGGTGATGTCTGTTAGCAAGCTTTTTGATAAGGGGGAAAGTCGCAAACCTGATCCTGTACCTCGTACTCAAGCCATGAAAGTCTTGCTGGAAGTTCTCAACAAACGCATTTCTGGGCAACTATTAGAAGCGCAGACAGCAGAAAAAATCATTTTATATAGTGGTGGAGTACTGCGAGAACTTGTCCGCATTACCAATGCCTGTTGCCGCATTTGCCTGAGATTAGTAAGGCGTTTACCTGAAGGGGAATCCCTAACCATAAACGATAGTATCTTAGAAGAGGCTATTAACAATATCCGCAATGACTTTGCTATTCCCTTAGGTAAAACAGATTATGAAATCTTGCAAACTACCTATAATCAATTTCAACCTGATGACCCCAAACAAGCAGAGTTTTTGGATTTACTCCACGGACTCTATGCTTTAGAGTATCGCAATCGTGAAAACTGGTATGATGTTCACCCCATCGTTATCGATTTATTAAGAGACAAGGGTTTGATTTGACGAAGGGAGATGGAGATGGGGAGAAGCGGAGATGGGGAGAGGGGGGGATGGGGGGATGGCTCGGGGAGAAAATTCTTTACATCATATTTCTAAGTTTTGTAGTTTTGTAGGCTGGGTTGAGGAACGAAACCCAGCGCCTCGGCAAATGTTGGGTTTCACTAAGGTTCAATCCAACCTACTTGGAATGTTGGGTTTTACTCAGGTTCAATCCAACCTACTTGGAATATTGGGTTTCACTAAGGTTCAACCAAACCTACTTGAAATGTTGGGTTTCACTAAGGTTCAACCAAACCTACTTGAAATGTTGGGTTTTACTAAGGTTCAACCAAACCTACTTGAAGGAGTATCAGGAAACCCGACATACTCCCTATTTAAAATCTCTTACTTATTACTTATTACTTATTACTTATTACTTAAACTCAAAATGTTCTCCAATGAGGTAGACAATAAAAATCAGAAAGCCTATGAAGATTTGCTAGTTTCCATTGAAGCTAGTGAAGACATTTTAAGTTTACTAATAGCAGTTTGCGATGACAACGACTGCCGCCTTGGCGTCATACAACAATATGAAACTGATGTACAGCCCCAAATTCGTCCCTATCGAGTGGCATTGACACCAACTCAACCTAGTCTGAGAGCAGCTATTGCTGAATTAGTAGAAACAGAGGAATACTTATCTGATGGTGGCAGAGCCGTTTTAACTGTGACTGGTGCCGAGAAACTTTTCTTTCTGAAATTAGGAGAGGAACGTTCTCAACAAGAAATTTTCTTCGGTTATTTACAGTGGACAAGGGAAGGCTTGCGGCAGTTTCCTTACCCGATTGTGCTTTGGGTTACTAATCAAATTTTGGTGGATTTGAGTAAACAAGCTCCAGATTTTTGGAGTTGGCGCAAGGGAGTATTTCGCTTTGTTTCTAAAAAGACTGGTTTGATTCCCAGTACAGAGATTAAGGGAGTGGCGATTAAGAACCTTTCCTCTGCTCAGAGCAGAAATGCCTTAATAGAGAACCAGGAGAATGCTGATATCAATACCTTTCCCTCTTGGCGCTATAGCCGCGACTTGACACTAGAAGAGGATCAAAACCAGTTAATACCACTAGCCGATTTGCAAGCGCTGATTGAGCAGACTGAACAGCAAAGGGGAGCTAAAGATTCCAATTTAGCTATACTTTACGAGAGAATGGGGCAAATCTACAGCAAAAGATTAGAGCGGGGTGAAGCTCAGAATTATCAGCAGGAACAAGAATTAGCAATTAGTTATTTTCATAAGGCTGCTGAGTTAGAACAAGAGTTCGGTTGGGAAGAAGATTTTGCCTCCAGCCTCAATAATTTGGCAAATCTCTACCAATCCCTTGGGCGCTATGAGCAAGCTGAACCATTGTATCTGCAAGCCTTAGATTTGAGAAAACGCCTGCTGGGTGAACAGCACCCTGATGTTGCCTCCAGCCTCAATAATTTGGCAGCACTCTACCAATTCCTTGGGCGCTATGAGCAAGCCGAAGCTTTGTATCTGCAAGCCTTAGATTTGAGTAAACGCCTGCTGGGTGAACAGCACCCTGATGTTGCCACCAGCCTCAATAATTTGGCAAATCTCTACAAATCCCTTGGGCGCTATGAGCAAGCCGAACCTTTGTATCTACAAGCCTTAGATTTGAGTAAACGCCTGCTGGGTGAAGAACACCCCTCAGTTGCCACCAGCCTCAATAATTTGGCAAATCTTTACCAATCCCTTGGGCGCTATGAGCAAGCCGAAGCTTTGTATCTGCAAGCCTTAGATTTGAGTAAACGCCTGCTGGGTGAAGAACACCCCTCAGTTGCCACTAGCCTCCATAATTTGGCATATCTCTACGAATCCCTTGGGCGCTATGAGCAAGCTGAACCATTGTATCTGCAAGCCTTGCATATCTTTGAAAACGGATTAGGAAAAGAACATCCCCATACTGTTATTTGTCGTAAGAATCTAGAATTGCTAGGCAGTGAAAGGTGATTAGAGTCTCCCCATCTCCCCATCTCCCCAGGGTTAACGAAATTTTCCGTGGGACTTGAATTCTCCGCGTCTCCCCATCTCCCCCTCTCCCCATCTCCCCCTCTCCGCGTCTCCGCGTCTCCCCATCCCCCCATCTCCCCGAGCCATCCCCCCATCCCTCTCTTTAATGATAAAATCTCATCCATAGCTAGGGGTGCCTGAGCAAACAGGCTGAGATTACACCCTTAGAACCTGAGCCCGGTTAATACCGGCGGAGGAAAGCTGTTAATTGAGGGAATCGATTACATGCGCACAGAATGGATTGCCAAGCGCTACGGGCAGAGCAATGTTACACAAATGCATTATGCTCGCCAGGGTGTTATTACTGAAGAAATGGATTACGTTGCTAGGCGGGAAAATCTGCCAGCAGAACTAATTCGCGAAGAAGTCGCGCGGGGCAGGATGATTATTCCTGCCAACATTAACCACCCTAACCTCGAACCAATGTGTATTGGTATCGCCTCCCAATGTAAGGTGAATGCCAATATTGGTGCTTCTCCTAATTCTTCTAACTTGGATGAGGAAGTCGATAAGCTCAAATTAGCCGTCAAATACGGTGCCGATACAGTCATGGATTTATCCACTGGCGGCGGTAATTTGGATGAGATTCGCAGCGCCATCATCCAAGCCTCCCCGGTGCCGATTGGTACTGTGCCCGTCTACCAAACTCTAGAAAGCGTCCACGGTAACATAGAGAATCTCACAGCTGATGACTTTCTCCACGTCATTGAAAAGCACGCCCAGCAAGGTGTAGATTATCAGACTATTCACGCTGGGATTCTGATGGAACACCTGCCTTTAGTAAGAAACCGCCTTACTGGTATTGTTTCTCGCGGTGGCGGTATTCTTGCCAAGTGGATGCTTCATCACCACAAACAGAATCCTCTATATACTCACTTCCACGAGATTATCGAGATTTTCAAAAAGTATGATGTCTCCTTCAGTTTAGGAGACTCCCTACGCCCTGGTTGCACCCATGACGCCTCCGATGAAGCCCAACTAGCCGAACTCAAAACCCTAGGACAACTAACACGCCGCGCCTGGGAACATGACGTACAGGTAATGGTAGAAGGTCCAGGACATGTACCTATGGATCAAATTGAGTTCAATGTCAAGAAACAGATGGATGAATGCTCAGAAGCACCATTCTATGTACTAGGTCCACTAGTTACCGACATTGCCCCAGGCTATGATCATATCACCTCTGCTATTGGTGCTGCGATCGCAGGTTGGCAGGGCACAGCCATGCTCTGCTATGTGACACCTAAAGAACACTTAGGACTACCAAATGCTGAGGATGTACGTAATGGCTTAATTGCCTATAAGATTGCTGCTCATGCGGCTGATATTGCCAGACATCGTCAGGGAGCCCGCGATCGTGATGACGAATTATCCAAAGCGCGTTACAATTTTGATTGGAATCGCCAATTTGCACTAGCCCTTGATCCGGAAAGGGCAAGAGAGTATCATGACGAAACCCTACCAGCCGACATCTACAAAACTGCTGAGTTCTGCTCAATGTGTGGTCCCAAATTCTGCCCGATGCAGACGAAAGTTGATGCTGACGCTTTAACAGAACTAGAGAAGTTCTTAGCCAAAGAACCTGTCAATTAGAAGGGACATCCTCCTGGCGCTAAACCCTAGGGGTGATAGCGCCAGACTTACTAAATTTAAGAGTTTTATCAACCCAAAAGTAATTTTAATCTGTTTACTTCTTTTAAGCATTTAGAGGTTGGCAGACTTTAAATTTCGTGGATTTAGTTTATGGCAATAATTCTTTAAATAATATAAATTTTACTTTATTACCTATTCCCCACTCTCTGAGCCGATTGAAAACAACCATAGATTTATAGCAATTCTCTTTCTTAGTGAAATAAACTTCATCTTTTTTCCTATTCCCTGCTCCCTGCTCCCTGCTCCCTGTTCCCTGCTCCCTGCTCCCTATTCCCTATTCCCTATTCCCTAAAACCCAGACGACTATACCTCATCAATTTGAGAAACGCTATATATTTTATATCACTAGTAATTAATTGACGAGAATTTGAAACAGGAGCAAAAATGTAGTTCATAAGCCTGTAATCCTCTATATATTCACTGGAGATTAAAAGAGCAAAGGAAAAATGGAATATATACGTTGATTAGGTTGATTTTCTTCCTCTTCCTATCCTCACTTATTTTCAAAAAATCCTGATATTTAGTTACTAGTTGTTGTATTAAGTTAACAACAACTGCCATTAGGAGTAGAGAGCAAGGATAAGACGAGGAAAAGTAACTACATTGGACTAGAACAAAGTTGTATGAACTCCTAAGCAAGCCATAAATCGCATGGGCAGATTTAGCCGCAAACAATGGCCTCTAGCCACCAAACTGACGATAACCATGACAGGCTTGGTTATTCTTGCTGTTGCCAGCGTTACTCTGTTATCCCTGCGCCGCGAACAACAAACTTTTAAACAAGAACTAGAACATCAGGCAGAAATCTTGTTAAATACCCTGGTAGTAACTGTATCTGATCCACTCTACTTCTTGAACATAGACTTTATAGAAGAATTAATGGCAGGGCTTAGTGAGGATGAAATTTTAGTATCAGGTCGCATTTATGAAAAAGAGGGACGGTTGATTGCCAAGGCCTATGACGATAATTTACTGACATATAGTACTAAACCAGACCCTTTTGGTCAAAAGCTACTGCAAAGTACTGAGATAGTTTTTTACTGGGAGAAGCACCAACTGTTAGCAGGCAAGGCAGTCAAGGTAGGGAACCAATCTCTAGGAGCAGTTAGTGTAGGCTTGTCTACGGCACCTCTACAACAAAAAATAGCTGTTATGCGCAATCAGGGTATTCTGGTAGCGCTGATAGCTGCTAGCGTGAGTACCATACTAGCGCTACTGCTGAATCAGTCAATCACAAGACCATTAAAGCAGATGACGGAGGCGACACAGCGTCTAGCATCTGGAGATTTAACCCAGAAGCTAGAGATTAGCAGTAATGACGAATTAGCGGTGCTAGCTAACGCCTTTAACCGTATGACTAGTCAACTGCAAACACTAATTAATAGCTTAGAACAACGGGCTGAAGCTTTGCATCAAAGTGGGGTTTTACTGACACAAAAGGTGCAACAAGAAGCACTCATCAACAAACTCAGTAAACAAATCCGTAACTCCTTTGACTTAGATACAATTCTAGAAACCGCTCTCCAAGCAATCTACAATTTATTGCAGATTGATCAATGTCAGTTTTTTTGGTACACCTCTCAACCAAATCCTGTCTGGGATTGTGTTAAAGAAGCTAAGAACCCTGAATTGCCTACCGGTTTAGGTAAATATCCAGTAGCAGAGAATGACCCCTTTGGTAAGGAAATTTTCAACTTACAGATCATTAGACTTTCTAACACAGTGGAAGTAAATGACCCAATTAAGCAGCAGCTTTACTTTAGCTGGGGGAGTACTGCCATCTTAGCACTACCAATTGTGACCAAAAGCCGTAAGATTGGAGTAGTCTGCTGTCGTCAGTTTAGCTCGCCTCGGGATTGGCAAGACTCAGAAGTAGAGCTGCTTTCAGCAGTATGTGACCAGCTAGCGATCGCTATTTCCCAAGCAGAACTATTCCACCAAGCTACCTCTGCTGCTGATATGGCTCAAGAGAGAGCCTCACAACTAGAACAAGCTTTGCAAACCCTTAAAAGGACCCAGTCTCAGTTGATTCAGAGCGAAAAAATGGCTAGTCTGGGGCAATTTGTAGCAGGAGTCGCCCACGAAATCAATAATCCCATTAGCTTTATCTATGGCAATATCGCTCCTGCTCAGGAGTATGCTGCTGATTTTTTGCATTTATTGGCATTGTACCAGCAGCACCATCCAAATCCCGCCCCAGAAATTCGCCAAGCTGCCGAAGACATGTCTTTAGAATTCCTGATCCAAGACTTCCCTAAACTACTAAGTTCAATGAAAATGGGAGCAGAGCGCATCAGTGAGATTGTCGAGTCATTGCGCAGCTTCTCTTATCAGGATCAAGCTGAGATGAAACTAGTTGATCTTCACGAAGGTATTAACAATACTTTGCTGATTCTCAAAAACTCTCTCAAAGCCAAAGCCAATCATCCCGCCATCAAGGTGATTAAAGAATATGGCAAGCTGCCTAAGATCGAGTGTTATTCTGGAAAAATGAATCAGGTATTCATGAACATCATCGCCAACGCCATTGATGCCTTGGACGATTACAACCAACAACGAACTCCTGAACAAATCGAGCTAGAGCCGTCAACCATTCGCATCACCACAGCTTTCACAGAGTCAGAGACAGTTGTAATCAGCATCAAAGATAACGGACCAGGTATCCCCTGTGAAGTTCAGCAAAAGATGTTCAATCCTTTTTTTACTACCAAACCAGTGGGTAAAGGAACTGGACTAGGGATGTATATAAGTTACCAAATAGTTGTAGAGCGGCATAGAGGACAATTGAAATGTAATTCCTTACCAGGTCAAGGAGCGGAATTTGTCATTGAAATTCCAGGATATCAAGATTAGGTATCTTGCAGAAATCGGGAACTTCTCCTTATCTTTCGGGTGAGCTAAATTTTGCGTGGGATTTGAATTCTCCGCATCTCCGCGTCTCCGTGTCTCCGCGTCTCCGTGTCTCCGCGTCTCCGCGTCTCCGTGTCTCCGCGTCTCCGCGTCTCCGTGTCTCCGCGTCTCCGCGTCTCCGTGTCTCCGCGTCTCCGCGTCTCCGCGTCTCCGTGTCTCCGCGTCTCCGTGTCTCCGCGTCTCCGCGTCTCCGTGTCTCCGCGTCTCCGCGTCTCCGTGTCTCCGCGTCTCCGCGTCTCCGCGTCTGCTATAGAGTGCGCCTGCCAAATTATCGTCTTTCCAGGTAAGAGCTAGACAAGATGCTAGGCAATTTTTTAGGAAAAATTTTACTCTTTGGTATGGTTAGTGCCCTAGTAAGTTGTAGTCCAAATTCAGAACCAAAATTACAACCAGAAACAGCCCTAGAGCCGCCAATAACCTCTGAAGCTGAGTTAGTAATCACTCTAGGTGACGTTTCCAAAAAACCGGTTAAGAAGATCAAGCGCTTTCAGCCGATGGCTGATTACTTAGCTGCTAACTTGAGCCAGTTTGGTATTAAGGTTGGTAAAGTCAAGATTGCCCAAGATTTGATTACAATGTCCAGCTGGCTCGAATCTGGTGAAGTGGACATTTACTTTGATAGTCCCTACCCAGCGATGATTGTCAGCGAGAAATCTGGGGCTGAACCGATCCTAAGTCGTTGGAAGGATAGACAAGAGGAATACTTCGGAGTCTTCTTGGCGATGAAAGAGCAAGGGATCACTTCTTTGAGTGAACTTCAGGGTAAAATGATAGCTTTTGAAGAACCTATATCAACATCAGGTTATTTTTTACCCTTGGTTCTACTAATGGAAAATGGTCTTAACCCAGTGGAAAAATCATCACCTGATCACTCTGTGGCAGCAGATGAGGTGGGGTATATCTTCAGTCAAGATGATGAAAATACTATTCAGTGGGTAATTAGCAACAGGGTAGCTGCTGGTGCTGCTGACATCTCCACATTCATGGAGATTCCAGAATCAAGTAGGGAATCGATAACTGTTCTTGCCGAAACAGAGAGGGTGCCTCGGCACTTAGTTTTGCTCAGAGGAGGTATGGAACCAGAGAAAGCAGAAGCAATCAAGAATTTGCTCCTTGAGATGGATAAAACTTCCCAAGGCAAGGAATTACTTGATCAATTTGAAAAAACAGCCAAGTTTGAGGAGCTTCCTATGCAAGAAGACCTAGAGAGAATGCAAGAGTTGTACGAATTAGTTAAGGAGAGATAAACACAATTGGCTTTGACTCGAAGTCAAACTATTGCTTATTCGTACTGGCGTATATCCTCAATATTAAACACTGCCTGGAACTTAAGCCCAACTGACTGATACAACTGAGCTCCCCCCTGTTGTCTATCTACTAATGCAATTACCTGCTCTACTTGATAACCCGCATTTTTGAGGTGTTCAACTGCTTTCATCGCAGATTTCCCGGTGGTGACAACATCTTCCAAAACCACCACCTTCGCTCCTGCTGCCAGAGTTGGTCCTTCGATATATGCCATGGTGCCATGCCCCTTAGGCTCTTTGCGGATAATTAAAGCCGGGATTGGTCGATTCTCTAAAGCAGAAATTATACTCACCGCTGTTACAATTGGATCAGCTCCCAGAGTTAAACCAGCCACTGCCTGAGTATCAACTGGCAGCATAGATAGTAGCAGACGCCCAATCGCCAAGGCACCTTGGGGATGTAGAGTTACCTGCTTGCCGTTAATGTAGTAAGAACTGCGTTGCCCAGAAGAGAGAACAAAATCGCCCTCTTTATAAGCTAGCTTGTGAAACAACTGGCGCAGCCACTGGCGCAGGGAAGTTAAATCAGTTGAGTTGTTGGGGGGAAACGGTTGTTTAATCTTGTCAATCATTCTCACTCTCCCTCAAAGTTTTTTTTTGTTTAAGATCCAGATTACTATTAAGAAAAAGTGTGGATGAGGATCATGGTGATGGGGTTAAATAAGTGGCTGTGCGTTATAAGTATTGCTGCCGCTGCCAATACATTTGCTGGTAATGCGTACGCACAAACCGATTCCTCAGAGTTTGAGCCGATTCGCCTAGAAACAATTCCCGAGGTCTTTAATAGAGCCTTTTTCAAAGACTCTGGAGACTTTTACCGCAACCGCTCACTGCAGCGCCAATTCGAGGTTATTTTTGGTCCAGGCATACCAGGGCGAGCTAATTTCCCAGAGCTAGAAATCGAACGGGATGCCAAAATCATCAATACTCTCTATAACGACTTATTATACCAACAGCTTTACGCCGACCCCCTGATTCGCACTCCTGATTTGCCTAACCCCTTCAATACTTCAATTCTGGTTCTAGAAAGGGAAGGGATTAGCCCTACCCGTTTCGGCAATCGAGTTGAGGGAACTGAATTTTTCTTTGAAACTCTACCCTTAGAGTAATAGACTCAAACAGCCATAGCTCAAAACAATCCAGGGTGCAGGAGTTGAACCTGCCTAGGGCGAATTATGAGTTCGCTGCCTCAACCGCTCGGCCAACCCTGGTTAATCTATCATTAACATTGTAATCTGACTCTGGCTCAATAAGCCAACTGAGGACAAATTCCTGATTAAAGCCAACATTTTCAGAACTATGAGGTCAGTAACCTAAATTACTTAGTACTGAAATTTGTCTTCACTTTCGCAGAACTGGCTGAGTGCGGTTCCCGCCAAGGCTCGGCTTACTGCCCTCTTTGCAGGAAATCAAGTTATTGATACTTTAAAATTAAGTGCTAGAAACAAAAATTATCGAGAAGGTTCAGAGGTAATGGGTTGAAAACAGAGGAGCTAATATTTTTGTATCGGAAGGCTGCGAGCGGCAATAGTATGTGTAGCATGCAGCAACTCAATACTGCTTATGGGAGTAGCTGGAATCACTGATGAAATTAAATTCGACTGTAGCACTCACTTTAACGCTGCTGGCAATGATGCTAGGCGTCGGTTTAATGAGTGCCCTGTGGGGATTTACTCTCGGTCACGAAGCCCTAAAAGGTGTTACCCAGCCTGATGTTCGCCCCACCAAAAAGCTAGCGGGATCACAAAAGTCTAGTGCTGGTAAAGAAGGTGTAACTTTTCTACGGGAAGAGGACATCTTAATCAATGTTGATGCTTACATCAGAGGTAAGGGTAACAATTCCAAGAACAATGACGACCAAGCCCGAGTTAGAAACTCTCAGACTAAAACTGAACAGAATTTGTCACCTCATTGGGCATTCAATACTCAAAAATCTTTTACAAGTCCCAATTCTGTGTTAAAGTTACCTGTCAAAAGCCATGACCGGGGAGTAACGCTGGAGGTACGTTCCGCCAGTAAAAAAGGCAGTTCTTTATTGCTTGATGTCAGCATGAAGAACGAAGGCAGCAATGATGTTCGCTTTTTATATAGTTTCTTAAATATTATGGACGACAAAGGTCGTGCCCTAAGTGCAATTACCGAAGGCTTGCCAGGAGAATTACCTGCCAATGGTCAAGAATTTTCTGGGACGGTGAGCATTCCCACGGCTTTGCTGGATAACTCCCGGGAGCTGTCGCTGAAGTTGACAGATTATCCTGAGCAAAAACTTCAGCTGCAAACGTCTGAGATTCCTGTAGTGAGGTAAGCCGCTTGTGTGTTGTTGCTTATCGGTTGTTTGTCGTTTGCCAAGAGTCACAAATAACAAACAACTAGACTTTTAATTTTTACCTTTCTTATGGTAGGCGACCTCATGGTTCTCCTAACAGCGAGTGCTTCTACTAGCCTCACCGGTCTAGATGTTATGCTGCGATTGTTATCAGTGCTACTACTGATTGCGATCAACGCCTTTTTTGTCACTGCAGAATTTTCCATGGTTTCGGTGCGCAGATCGCGCATCAATCAGCTGGTTAATGCCGGTGATGTACAAGCGAAGACTGTTCAGGGACTACAACACAGCATTGATAGGTTACTCTCTACAACTCAGTTAGGGATTACTCTTTCGAGCTTGGCGCTTGGCTGGATTGGTGAAAGTACGATGGCAGTTCCAGTAGCAGCAGCAATGGTAAAACTACCACTGCCGCCACAGCTTACTCAGATAATTGCCCATTCCCTAGCACTGCCAGTGGCATTTTTTCTGATTGCCTATCTGCAAATTGTTCTAGGTGAGCTTTGTCCCAAATCAGTGGCAATGCTCTATTCAGAAGAGTTAGCGCGGTTTCTTGGACCTCCTAGTTCAGCGATTGCGCGTTTTTTTAAACCTTTCATCTGGATTTTAAATCAATCAACTCGCTGTCTACTGCGATTGGTAAGCATACAATATACAGCTCAGAGCTGGTATTCTCGAGTAACGCCAGAAGAGTTACAGCTAATTATTACCACAGAACGGGAGTCCACTGGACTTGAAGCTGAAGAACGAGAGCTACTCAAAAACGTTTTTGAGTTTGGCGAGGTTTTAGCAGGAGAGGTGATGGTTCCCCGTACTAATATTGCTGCTATCCCCAAGAATGCAACCTTTCAGACTTTACTAGAGGAAATTGCCAAAACTGACCATTCTCGCTATCCCGTCATCGGAGAATCCCTTGATGACATTTGCGGCATTATCTACTTTAAAGAGTTAGCTGAACCTCTATCCAAAGGGCAGCTGAGTGTAGAAACACCAATTGCACAATGGATCCGTCCAGCGCGGTTTGTAAGGGAGTCTAGACCTTTAAGCGAACTGCTGCCATTGATGCAGCGATCGCATTTGGCAATGGTCATGGTTGTCGATGAGTTTGGCGGTACGGCTGGGTTAGTCACCCTCAAGGATTTAATTGCTGAAATTATTGGTGAACATTCTGAACCCGAGAGTGACAAAGAGTTAGACATTAAAGTTCTAGACGATTATACCTTCGAGGTACAAGCCCAAATGGACTTGGAACAAGTCAATGAAATGCTCAATTTAGACTTACCTCTGGCTGACGAGTACCAAACTTTGGCAGGCTTTTTGCTCTACCAGTTACAGAAAATTCCTGTAGAGGGTGAAACCACCAATTATGAGAATCTTGAGTTAACAGTGGTGTCTGCTCAAGGACCACGTTTGCACCAGATTCGCATACACCGAAAGGAGTTGACGGCAGCTGATTCTAGGGACAACTCTGCAAACAAGGTCACGCCAGTAATTGTCAAAGCTAGTGATCAAAAGGCTGCCAATCTTAGCAGTGAGGTAGATAACACCCTCTACAAAGATTCAGAATTCTGATGCATAGGGAAGTGGATCTTTTAACCCCAACTCAGCAAAAGCACTCAGCCTTAACCGACAGGAGTCACAGACACCACAGGCAAGATCCCCGCCTGCATAGCAAGACCAAGTTTCTTTCCAGGGTACGCCTAACTGATTTCCTAACTGAATAATTTCAGTCTTTTTGAGATCAATCAGAGGTGTCACAATTTCAATCGCCTTGCCCTGACGCCCCTGTTTTGTACCCAATTCAAATACTCTCTGCATTGCCTGAATATAGTCGGGGCGACAATCTGGATAACCAGAATAATCCAAAGCATTGACCCCAACATATACCAGCTGTGCATCGATTGCTTCGGCATAGGACAGACCAAAACTTAGAAAGATTGTATTCCGAGCTGGAACGTATGTAACAGGAATCTCCTGAGACATTTGCTCAAGAGAACGCTCAGAGGGCAAGTCAATCTCAGCATCAGTTAATGCAGAACCGCCCCAGCGCCGCAAGTCAAAGCTGACCACTTGATGTTCCTTAACACCACTAAGGCAAGCGATTACAGCTGCTGATTTGAGTTCCCGCTGATGCCGTTGCTGGTAGTCAAAGGAAATTGCATAGCAATCATAACCATCGGCTTTAGCTTGATATACAACTGTAGAGGAGTCCAAACCTCCAGATAACAGAATAACTGCTTTGGTCATAAAAAATTTTGCCTGAGTCCATTCAACTCTCTCAGATTTCCGCTTAGAAGCACTAGTACTGTGTCAATTTTGAGATCAAGGATGTGATTTTTCTGCAACTCAACTACAGCAGTACTTGTGCAAATAATCTATCCCTCAAAACAATCTTGACGAAGCACTAGCTAGAACCTGCCTCCCAGATATATCGTCCTGGCCTAATTCGTCTCCAGCCTTTAGAACCGCTTCCCTTAGTTAAGGCATTACTAATAGCTTGACGCGCTAATGTCCTTGTTTGGCCCTTCAAACCCTCAGGATAAAAAATAGCCAAGATTTCTGGGGCAGTCATCACCTTGGGATAGTTTGCTTCTAAGACGGAAGCCACTGCTTCATGCAACGCCATATGTTCCAATTTTTCTGAGTAGGGTAGCCTTGAACGATGAGAAGATTTCCACATAGAGGTTTTTCGGTGTGGTCTATTACTAGGGTCTAAATCAGGGAAATCCTCAAGGGAAAAGGTGTAGCAACCAGGGGAGTCGGAGACAGAGTACCATAAATCTTCACTCTCTCCCTCAGACAACAGAGAGTTAACCAGGGCAGTTGCCGAGACATAGGCTGGCTCCTCTAGTTCTCCAAAAATCTCCCTGATGATGTAATCAACGCGCAGCATCATTCCCCTGTTAGCTTCAAGAACCCGAGCAATTGCTTCTTTTGTACCCATATCCTGGTAGGGAGGGCACTTTTTGGCTTCTGATTGCAATCCCCCTACTGAATTTAAACGGGCTGAGCTTACTGGAAAGTGTAGCGTAGGGAAGTGGTGTCCCTGATCACTGTTGCCGCTGCCCCTTGGGTAATCGCTACCTTCAGGAAACAGGGTATTTTGCCTATTCTCCCCTAAAGCTACTGAATTAGTCTCAAGCAAAGCTTTAGCATAGTTGTATTCTTCTCTGGCAACCCCCGCAGCACGTTCATGATACTCGACTAGTTGTCGGTAGTAGTCAACTAACTCTGCCAGCATTTTCTGGCTTCCCAATGGTAGTGATGGAGGTTTTGGGAAATCAGACATTTATTTATCCCCAAATTTCTTGCTTTGTTGGAGACGAAGACACTTGCTAGCTACACCCTGACAGTTATTCCCATACTTAGGACAGCAGGTAGCGTAAGTTTCTCTCTCCACAGGCGAATTACAGAAGTGGCAAATGAATTTGTAAACCCTGGTATGAATTTTACGTTTATGCGCCCTGACTGTGTACTCCCGAACGTAGACATCTTTACTAGGCATGGTCTTCTCCAAATTTGATTACTTTTAAAACCTTAACAATACTCTGGTTATCAACTAAACATGGCAAGATAGACAGCTGTCAATTTTTACATTTTATGGTTGAGCCAGAAAGAGGGGATTACTCTACTTTAGGAAGGTCTACCATTGGCGTGTATGGTAGAATAACATGTCCACTTAGTATCGAGTTAACCACATGCTAAGGATAAGCAGTTATTGTCCCTTACACAGACTTGCTTTTTAACCAGTGACAAACAAATATATTGTCTATTGAAAGAATTTACAAGGCTTCTTCGACGCAAACTGCGTCTCTTTAGACCAGGGATTAATGGGCTCGAAGGTGATAAAGCGGCCTTTTCTCCCTTCTTTTTTTGGTAGAATACTGACATAGAAGTTATAGTTTTGGACTCAAATAGTGGTGAAAAACCCGCACTTCTTAGCCGGGAACTACAAGATGCAATTAAGTGCAATTTATGTGGCATTTTGGTCAGCATACCTGAGCCTGTACGGTGAGATGAGACCTTCTCAGTGGGAAGAGAGTCCAGTTATAGCTAATAGAGGTAGAGTAGCGTGGTTTTGACCTGCCATGGAACAACCCCTTAGAATCGGAACCTACTATAGTAGTTCCAGAAATCTACAATCTGAATTTTAAAAAACGCCATAAAGACGCATCATAATTGATTTAATTTTATCTCCATACTGAGGATCGGCAATCCAACGTCTCCCTAAATCGTAAATTGAGGGAGCAACTCCCCGTGGGACAAAATCAAAACGAGGATCAACAATTGGTTGCTGTTTAATCATGTCATTACTAGCATAAGCTTTAAGGTGTTGGATCTGAGCTGTGACTCCTGTTTTCGGATCAGGAAAAGAAGCGCCTGAGGGATTCCCGTTAGCAGAACCAAGACCACAGAAATTATTTTGATCAGGCTTAATCTGACCATCAAAGCGCAAGTAATTCGTATGTAGGCACATCTGACAAAAAGCAATATCGTGGTTAACACCCTCAATTTCAGATTCTTGGATGTAAAGCTCGGGTAAGTTAGGGAACTTTGCCAAAGCCTGCTGATTATGACTTTCAATAAAATTTGTTAGTTCAGTTGCGGTGGTATTTCCCAACCCCATGATTTGTTCAGACCCTGATAATTCTGTTCTAGGACGGAGGTTAAGTACTACAGTTCTAGTCTGATTTTCCCAGAATACGGCAATATCAAACTTCTGTAATTCTATAGCTTTAATATAAACAATATTGCCGTAACTGACTTGGCGAATCTCAGGTAGAGAAGCTACTTTTATCCCTAACAGTTCGACTAAATCACTGGGAATATATGAATTGCCATTAATTAGAACCCCTTTCTCATCATAGTTATTGTCTTTGATACGGATATTGATGAGCGGAAAACCCCTTTGTTTTTGGCTGCTAGAACTCCAGTCAATCAAACCATCAGCAATACCTTTGGCAAATCTGTCACGATAGGTTTGCAGTAATTTTAAATCTTCACGATTATCAATAAAACATAACTCTATCAGTAACGAAGCGATCGCTACCCGGCGACAAAAGGCTAACCCACTTCGATATACAGTGACGGTATCTGGTTTAACTCCACGACTAGGAAGTCCGGGAACAGCTTTGAGTAAGGCGTTGAGTAAAATTTGTGCATCCTGTTGGCGTTGAGTGTTGCTAGCAATGTAGAATGCTTCTGCACCTCGTATCGAGCCGTTAAAGGCATTACCGTGAAGGTCAATAGCGACATCACCAGGCACAGAATTAGCATTAATCCAGCGAATTGTTCCTGTCAGACTCAAATAGTCAGGAACAGAAAGAAACTCTGCACCTCGGGCTTTGAGTTCCTTGGCAATCAAGTCGCGGGTAAGTCTCATTTCCTTAGATTCAGTTGTTCCCAAAGCTACTGCTCCAGGATCTCTAAGATCATGACCAGCTGAAATGATGATACGTCCCATTAATTCACCTCTGCTTAAATTTGCTTTTTACCAAAGTTCAACACTAGCTTTCTGCTTCATAGGAGCCATCAAATGTAAACTAATTTTGACTAATTAAAAACCTAGTTTCCCCAGGGTTGCAGGTCCAACAACACCATCAGAAGTTAAGCCTTTCTGTTGTTGGAATTGCTTGACTATTGCCACTGTTCCTGGTCCATAAAAACCATCGATTTCAACAGTCAAACCAGCCTTAACCAAGGCATTCTGAACCTTGCGAACATCTTCGCCTTGCATATAGGGTTGACTCAGGCGCAGTACCCGAAATTCCCCAATCGTGATCCCAAAGCCTTCGATAGGAGAGTTGTTGAGTCGTATCGCCGTTTGACTACCATAGGCACCATCTTCAGCAATCTTGTCATTGAGATTGTATTTGTTCCACAGACGCTGGAAAGCTCGCACAGATAGTGAACGAATGTCACGCCTACCAGATCCTTTATAGTCGAAATGAACCGGATCCCCAGGACCAAGCCACCGCCAGCCATATTTATACAGATGCTTTCCCCAAAAACTAGGATAGGGAGTATCTAGTGCCAAACCGCTTTGGTGGTTACTCCTAGAGGGCCTCGCCGCCAGAGTAATATTGCATCGACGGCTTTTATAGTGATTGTAAAGGATTTGCTGTTGAGCAATAGTGCGATAAGCCGAAGTAATTGTCATTTTGTCCCCCGCAGAGGCAATTGCACGCTCCAGCGCTCTCTTGGCAGGTGGTTGCAGATAAGGCCAAACTGCAGGACCAAGATTTACATTTAAATCATCAAAGCTTACCAAGATACCAGGGACAATACTATTCATTTCTGCAATAATCTGCCTATCCAGACCCTTAACAATTTCGGTTGAGCAGGATTGCACCTCCTTAACCATGGATGGGATTACCTGTACGTGTGGAGTAAAAGCGTACCAGGTATTTTTACCCTGGAAACTCTCTTTAGCCAAGGAAACTCGAATATAAAATTTCTCTTCCTGAAGACGATCCAAACTATGTAGTTCAAGTTCTGTACCTCTTTGGAGACTATGCTTATCTTCAGCAGAGAGTTGAGAACTACTTACAGGTTTCTGTTTGAGGACGGTATTCTCTACGATTTTCAGCATTAAAGTCATCAGAAAACCTCCAGGGTATTATGTCCAAACACTTTACTAGACTAGGTGCTTCCCGCCACTGTACTATAGAGTAAGCGATCGGCAAATCACCCATAAAAGCTTCGACAAAGTAAGTGATCTGCTTGTTTTGAGTAGCCCTTTGCGATCGCACTATAGCAGTCGCCACAATTATTAGGATATTTTTCTTTTGTTTGTTCCCGGTTAAGAAACTCCCTGCTCCCTTTGATCCAAAATTTACGATGTGCTAACCAATATTTTCATTGCTATAGGGAAGGGATTTGATTCGTGAAAAAGGATTATCCTATTCTCTAATACTTAAGCGGCTTATGATGGGATTGCTGCTCAGGGTACATTAAAACAGAAAATCAAATCTAACTTATAAAATGCTGTATTTGTCAAGGGGAGAATTTTGCCCTTTACACTGCTTAACAAAAAATCCGTCCCTCGAAGCTAGTGAAAACTCATCTACTGCTCTATGTAATTGGCTCAAATTATACGGTAAATCAAGGGTTTGAAATGAGACCGACATTTTTTGGCAAATAAAAAACCAATTATATATCTATAGATATTTTCTCATTGTCAACTAAATCTGTCAATTCTCAAGGTAAATGAGAATATTCTCAATAATCCACCTAATGTGAAGTTAAGATACAAATGATTGATTAGCAATTCCAAACCGATTGCTAGCTAATAATTGTTTGTGCTTATCATTACTATCAACACCACCATGACTCACTAAAATCAATCCCCCACTGTGATGGTTCATCAGCAGTGAGGGATTTTCAAGTTTGTCAGTTTCAGCTATAGCAATCGCCAAGGCGGTTAAGACATTAAAAAAGTCTCAAACTTCAGATAGAACTTGGCTTTTACTCCTGCTCCTGCCCTGGAGCCTCCTGCCTCCTGCTATAAATACCCATCAGGGCTAATCATACTAAACCTGGCTATTTTAGTTACTCTCATTGAAGAAGAGCTCGTTGCCTCAATAGAGCTTAAGCGCTATTGAGCATTAAGCTACTTCGTAGAAAGTGAGACTACCACTAGAAGACTCCACTAGATCTTCAATGCCGACGCCTTGGACAAAGATCAAAGATTATGGGGATTGACCAAGGTACGAGATGAAATCGCGGTATTTCATAGCCAATCTGGGTTGATGCCAATCCCTGACGGGGTGACAACCAGACTGAAGTGTTGACAGGGTGTAGGGTGTAGGGGGTGGGGTGTGGGGAAAAATTAAAAGTTAACTTACAAGCAATAGGGGGACTATTTTCTATCCACCCGGTGTTGTTGNCACTGCTTCCTCCTCCCTGCTCCCTCCTCCTTACTACCTACTCCCTACTCCCTGCTCCCTGCTCCCTGCTCCCTGCTCCCTGCTCCCTCTCCTTACCACCAGACTTATTCAGCAAACCCTAATTACCGCCGATTTATCTTTGCCAATTAAACCGAAAGCAATGTCCAAAAATACCCATCGGGTGCAATGAAGGAAAAGCTTGCTTCCCCAAACTCATTGACTATAATTTCTGTAACTTGTTGAGCAGCACTTGCCTTGACACGGTTAAAATAATCTTCCAAACCGCGCACCCGATAGGTATACAATGACATTCCTAGACATCCTGGCTGCGCTTTTTCAAAACACTCTCCTAACTCAATAGATTCAGGGAATCGCATGATATACATTCTTCCAGAACGTGCAGCCATAAAGTCAGCTTTAGATGAGCGAGGGTCATCAAAAGCTGTTACTAAAAATCGTTCATGGGGCTGGAGTTCAAAAATTGGTTTGCTAGCTTGAGCCGTTTCATAGGTAGTTTCTAAATCATCAAATACTCGCAGTAATCCTAGGACTTCTTCATAAAATTTGAGAGTTTCTTTACTGTCATCCTGAATAATCATTCCCAGGTGGGTAATCTGGCTAGTTTTCAAAAGAGAACTCTCGTTAATGTTCCCGTAATTGGGGATAGTATAATTGAAACGCTCAAATAAAACCTGTCTGGTTAAAGGTTGAAGCAACATCATTTCCCGCACTCCAACTAATGAATCAATAAAAGGACGAATATTTTTCTGCTTGTTATAGATTACTGACCAGTGAGGATTAGTATATTTGATAGGTAAATCTGCTGCTGCTGCCTCTTCGGCATGATTGAGGATATTCAAAACATTAGCAGTTAATGTAGTTGACCAACGGCTTCCTTTTACCTTCATTGATGACATCTTTAAGCCTTCATTAGTCGGGTTTTCCCAAACCATCAAACGAACTAAGCCATGATCTGCATCTTGGTGGTAAAGTCTGATCGAGCGCAAGCAGGAGTTGACTCCGTACAACTGATTGGCTGTAGCGGCGCTTAATTCTCCCACTTGACCAATTCGATAGCCGAATTGCTCCCAATATTGAATTAAAGGTATTGGATCTTGGGTGCCAATACCGACTTCGTAGATGCCTCCAATTGAAATGCTTGGTTGTTGGGTCATATTCAAGAAATTGATAGATGCTAGTTCAAAACTGCTATATAGCAACGGACATATCAGTTAGGACATTCTATTTTGATTCAAAGGGAGCAGGGAGCAGGGAGCAGGGAGTAGGGAACAAGGAAGTGTCCTAATCATAGTGGCGACGGCTATATATAGCCAGTTTATTTGATTCTTGAATATACCGGTGTTGACAGACAACAGGCAACACAGAGACTTCGCAGGGAGCATGTCATATTTGCAGATTTATAAATTAAGAAGGTAGGTTGGGTCGAGGCAACGAAACCCAACAGGAGTTATATAGCGCTACGCGCTAGGGAGCAGGGAACAGGGAACAGGGAACAGGGAACAGTAGTCTATCAAAGGGTTTCAGGATTTAGAAATCTCCTAACCTAAATGCTTAGTGCTATACCGTTACAATATTGACCTCTCCTGGCGTTAAAACGGTTCGACTAACTATCGCTCAAAGTTTTTTTGTTTTTGCTTCCCACCATCTGAATTAGTTTCATTCTCAGGTAAAGGCAGAAGAACTGACTCAAATTCACTATTAGTTAGCCCATCAGGATTAACCTCTAGTTCTAACCTAGGAGGTTCCTTGACTGTGACAGTAACAGTCGCCTGATCAGTTCCACCTTGACCATCACTGATCTGGTATTTAAATCTGTCTTGACCATAGAACCCAGTCTTCGGTATATAAGTAACAGTACCATTACCGTTGACGACGATCGAGCCATTTTCTGGCTCAGTCTCAAGAGTAAACCAAAGCTGATCTCCATCCGGATCGGAGTCATTGTCAAGCACAGCAATAGTAATGGATTCACTTTGTTCGATAGTTGCCTCGTCTGGTTGCGCTAATGGCAGTTTGTTAGCCATTTCCTTACTCGCAACTGCAACCATTGCCGTATCATATTCTCTTTGAAAATAATTAGGATTTTCTGTTAATCTCTCCTCAACAGACAACTGAGATTTTGGTCTTGAAGTCGCAGTTGCAGGAGTATTGGTATTAAGGGAAGGAGTGAGTACTACTCTCCAAGGACTGAGTTCAGTTTGATTGCCCTCTGGAGTAGTTTTGTTGTCGATAGCACTATTGTCGGGCCCTGCCAATGAGAGTTTTTTAGGAGGTTCGGAGTCCACAACGGCAACCATTGTCACCTCGGTGTCACCTCGACGATTATTTACCTGTTGTGGTAATTTATTCCGAACAGACCACTCAGGCTTTGGTCTCGAAGTTGTAATTGTAGGAGTATTGACCTCAAGTGAGGGATTTGTAACTACAGTCCAAGGAGTGATTCCTGATTGATTACTCTCTGGAGTATTGTTTTGGTCAACTACAGCCACAGAACCAAAGCCGCTATTTTCGCTGGTAGTATTATTGGGTGGTACTAATGGGAGCCTGTTAGAAGCTTCCTGATTCGCAACTGTAATCGTTGCTGCCTCAGCACTATCTTGACTATTACCAGAAGGATTTTGAAGCCTATGCTGGTTTAAATCAAGCGTCGAAGTTCTAGCTACAGAAGCCTTGATTCCACCGGAAGGACTCGAAAAGTGATCATCAAGGATTAGCTTTGGCGGAATCTGTTGTTGCTTGGAGTCGCTTTTAAACACAGCCACATTTGTCAGCCTACCGTAGTCAGTATTTGCCTGATTGAACTTCACTGCTGATAATTTGTTAGCAGATTCCTTAACCGTAACTGTAACGGTAGCTGTATCAATTCCACCTCGACCATCACTGAGTCTGTATTGAAATCTGTCCTTGCCAAAGAAATTTCGCCTTGGTCGATAGGTCAAGGTACCATCATCATTAATTATGATTGAGGCATTTTTCAACCTAGCCCCAAAAATTACTTTGAGTTGATCGCCATCCGGATCACTATCATTGTCAAGTACAGCAATTGTAATCGCTTGACCGTTCTCAGTAATTGCTTCGTCTTCTTTAGCTACTGGCTCTCTGTTAGCAGGTTCCTTAACCTTGATGGTGACAGTAGCTGTATCAGTTTGACCTTCAGCGTTACTGATTGTGTAAGTGAAGCTGTCCATCCCAGAAAACTCAGCCTTGGGCATATATCTGACAGTGCCCTTACCCTTGACCGCAACTGAGCCATTTTCTGGCTGAGTTACATTAGTATTGACCTGGAACTCATCGTCTTCTAAACCACGGTCGTTTGCGAGTAAATCAATATCAACAGGGGTATTTTTCTGGGTATCTTTAATGTCATCATTGGCATGTAACCCCCTGGGGGACCAATCCTGCCACAGCGTTATTCCAGCTAAGGTGAGTAGAGGAAAACCCAATAGAGCTTTAACTGGAACTTGAAAGCGGGTGCGATTGGAAACTCGAACCGAGGAAGTGGGTACTTGAGTAGGCTCTGGTGGTGGTAGGAGAGGAAGAAGATTAAGATTATGACGGGTGAGGTCTGCACCGGTGTGATCACCAGACAATTCCCGTAACTTGAGAGCTCTTGTCAAATAATGAATTGCTATGTCCGTATCTTGCAAACACAGGGCGCGGCTACCCAGTTGATGCCAAATCCAAGCTTCGGCAGCCGGATCCGAGAGGGAGCGCGCCGCCTGTAGCCCTATGTGCAATACTTGTTCCCAGATTCCCCAGCGCTTGCCCACAGCTAGTGCGCTCTCGACGGCTTTGACTAAGGATAATACCTCTTCCCCAAAAGACTCTCTAGTTAAACACTTCAAGATGTTGAAAATGGCATCAGTTTCTACCAAAATGCACTTTGGTACTTGTTGATACTGTTGCGCCCAATGGGTAAAGTAAGCTGCAACTTTCAACCTCCACGGTGTCAAGTCAAACTCTTGCTCTAATACCTCAATCAGCGTTTCTTTCACACTGTAGCGATAGCCATTCAACTGTACTAGATTACGCCACACCAAAGTATTCAAGACTGCTTCAATTTCAGGGAGTCCTGTTAAAGCTAAGATTTGTTTAGCAAGTAGACCTGCGCCACATACTGTAGAGAGTACGATCAGAACTAACTTTTGCGGTTCTGAGAGCAAAGCTAATATTTTTTCCATTAGTGACTGGCGGGGAGAAGCAGATTGAGCCATTTCGACTATCTGTGCCAGTGAAAAACCCGTTTGCATATGACCGATAGCATAGAGCAAATCTTGGGGATTGCCAGCGAAAATTGCCAAGAGTTCTTTTGCCTTTGGAAATTCTTCCGCAGTTAAGGAGCGCTTCAGTTGCAACTCTAGCAAGGCTAGGGCATCTGTCAAGGGCAACCCTGGCAGCATTACTGATTGTCCTTCTCCCAAAAGACGAGGCTGCGGTGAAGCCAACAGGAAACTACAACCGGGGACAGCATTGAGCAATTTCTCTAGTTCATTGCTCGTCAGCTGCTGATCATCAAGAATAATAAGAGCTTGTTTGTTCTTGAGTAATTGCTGACTTTCGGTCTGAGTTGGCTTATAGTCAAGATCACTGTCGTAGAAAGCCTCGAACAGAGATTGAATTCGATCTGCTACAGGTTGGTAATTGCCCTGGAGTTGAACGATACCATCTGGAAAAATGGAGGTGATTTGAGGGTTATAAGCCAGATGACAAAGGAGAGCAGTTTTTCCTAAACCTGTTTGGCTGTAAAATTCTACTGATTGGTTCGATTGTAAGGCAGCGATCGCAACGTTAACTTCTTCGCTGCGCCCAAGCAAGTTAAGAAACAGACGGGGGAGTAAAAATACTGGGGTAGAACGACTCCACAGGCGAGAGCGCTGTTGGGCTGAGGCGACATCAACTGTACAACCATGGCTCGAAGCAATCTTAATTTTATGATTACCGACAATTAGTTGAACAACCTTACCCCAGCTTGGTGCTAGTTCACTTGCTAAATCAATCTCTTGCTGCCAAGCTGGAAGAGTTTGGTCAAAGCGCCGTCCATAAATCTTGGCACTTTTAAAGGACTCAGCTTGCCAACTAATTATTTCATTACGAACACATGAAACTGAATCCTGTTGAGCTGGGACTTGTTGCGAGAGTAGGGAAATGAATAAACAACCCTCATTCAAACCAATTTTGGCAATTATACCTTTAGATTCTAGAGAGTAGTTAATCAGAGTGTCAATCGCTTCTAAGTTGCCCTGATTGACTAATTCCAAGACATGCTGTTGAACCATGCTTACGGCTCTTGAGTGAAGATTTGATCCTAGAGTTACTGGTTGGTTGTACTCACACCCCTGCCAAGGAATGGCATTTAAGCACCCTTGTTTTTATCTTTAGTTTGTGTTATATAGTTCTACTGTGAGAAGCTACTTATTTTCGTTTACACAGTTTTGGTAAATTCAGGTTCTGTTAATTATTACGGCTAGCCCATCCCTGATTCCGGACAAAATCTTAAAAAAGTAATTATGGCTCAGGGAAGAATTAGCTTTTATTTTTCCGTCAAAGGGAACTTGAGGAAGATCTAAGGTAAGCCTTGCCTCTGGCTTGGCTTTAATTGCCGATTATAATCGAATCCCACAAAGATCAGCAATAGGACTCCGCCTCAGAAGACGAAACCCCATACACTAGTTTTTTTCTTGACACTCCCCCTTTTAGAAAAAGGGGGATTCTATGGAACTTTCATCCCATATATCCCGTTTTATCGGGTTACCACCGCACCCAACGATTGCCTTCACAGGCGTCGGATTTTCTCCTTAATGGCGCTGTTAATTCAGCGCTGGGCGTTTCAAACAGTGTTAACTGTTTGGGTTGAGGGGGTGAGTTGGCTTGTCACCCCCTCAACCCTACTCCCTACTCCCTGCTCCCTGCTAAGAGCTCCCTCTCCTTAACACCAGACTTATTCAGCAAACCCTAGTTAACTATTGAGCTCAGAACGTTCCGTAGCTCTGCCCAGAATAACCAGACGCTCCTGTGGTGTAAGCGTTGTTATTTCCAGGTTGGAAAGTAACAATGCTAGGATCGCTTTCGTTTCGGCGAATACACTTCCATTCAAAGGAAGTATTTGGCTCTAAATCGGAAACAATTCCTGTCCAGATGGGAGCATCCGGACCAGGATTACTACGTCCGTCAATAATGTATTGGTAGTAGACATTGGGATCGAGTTTGACGGCGTTAGCGGGATTCCATTGCCCCAAAGCAGGAATGCTACCCACAGCGTAAATGCTATCACCAGGACTAGTAAAACCGCGATCGCAAACCAAATTAACAGAAGTTTCAGGCGCAGCAGCAGCTAAGTTAAAGGTAAAAGTTTTAGCTGTATCGACACTTTCTGAACCAGACTTCGCCAGGATGATATTGTCACCCAGATTTAACCAACCCTGACTAGCTCCTTCAAACTCTTCTAAAGAGTTAAGTTGCGGCAAGGAAACTCCATTTAAACTAACTCCAGTTGCTTGCTTGTTTTCTACCGCCAGACGGACAACATTGTGACGAGAAGTTATCGCTCCCGGAAAAGAAGAATTGCCATTGACATTAGCAGCAGCCTCGATAGTTACCTTAACTGTGTTAGCGTCAACTTGCTGTTGTTTCAATTCTGTCGTGCGGTACTGATAAACTGGACGACCATTAGCGTCATAGCTTAAAGTTTGACCATCGTCTTCGTAAAGGGTGAAATTGGAAGCAGTGGGGTCAGCATAGACGCGAACCACTAACTCATCGTGACCAGCACTACCGTTTTTACGATTTCCGAAAACGTCCTTAGTGTTTTCGTCTACGTACATTGAGGGAATAATCGCTCCCGCACGAGCAAAAGCTGGCAAACGGAACAAGCCATCCCGATAAACTGGAACGTTGTCTACAGTTTCCCCCGTACTATCAATCCATTCATTTGAGTAATAGTCAACCCATCGACCTGCTGGCAAATAAAGGTTCCGTTGGTACTCACCATGTTGGGCAACGATACCTACTAACAAATCCTTACCAATTAATTTCTCATTGCCCATCTGCCTAACTTCCGGATCGTTCTGATAGTAAAAAACCGGAGGCACAATCACTGGTTCACCATCAAGATAGGCACCATAGGCAAGACTGTAATAGTAAGGAGTTAACTCATAGCGTTGGCGAATATTAGCCAGATTGCTATCTAGCTTACCAATAAGGTCGGGAGAAGTTTGATAAGGAGGATTGGCATTGACAAATTCCTTATCGGTATGAGGACGCACCGGTACATCAAACCAAGCTCCATTGGCAAACCATTGAGTATACATTTCGTCCTCATAGCCGCGATAGGCACCATTCCTATCGTTGTAGGGCATCGATTCTTTGCGGAAGCCGCCAATATCAGCTCCGTAGTAATCAATACCGGAAAAAGACATATGCATTTGAGCATTTGAATGAGTGGCTAGAGAAGAAAGCCTCGCACCAATATCTGCTGACCACAAAGCAGCACCATAACGTTGAATACCAGCAGCTCCTGAACGGCTTAAAAGGAAAGGACGTTGATTAGTTATTCCCAGGTTATTTGGTACATTTTGTTCGTCTAAGTAACCCTGCCAGATTGATTCATCCCAGAGGAGATTATAGAGATTGTGGATGTCACTATGCTCGTTTTTAAGACCAGAAACAGTAGTTTCAACCCCTTCATAACAAGCACCAGCATCATACCTTTCAGGTTCACCTAAATCGGTCCAATGGACGTTTATCCCCAAATTCGCCAAATTAGGGAAGCGCCGCTGTTGGTGTACCCAATTTCCCGCTGCAGGATCAGACCAATCAATCATGCGACCAATTCCCCAGAAATCTGTGGCGTTAATTTGGGTAGGATTAGATTGTTGGTTAAAATCACAGACGTTGTTAGTCCGTTGATAAGCAGTCAAATACTCAGGCATTTCCTGGTATGTATCGGTGCTATTAGCCAGATAAGATTCCTCAATAGCTGCCAAGCGAATATCATCTTCAGCGAACTGTTTGATTTTTTCGGCTGGATCACCAAAGAAATAGCGGTCATCTGCCACTAAAGGTTCTTGGTTCTCATCCCAATCGAGTCTTCCCATGGCACTGCCACTGGGTTGATTGAGAGTCACCCCACCAAACCACTGGAGGTCTAGTACAAAACCATCCACTGGAAAATTATCATTCCGCAAGCCGTTCAAGATGCCGTCAACTTGGTCCCAATTGTCATAGCCGAACTCTGAAACCCATAAACCTAAGGCATTACGGGGTGGAACCGGAGGACGACCAACTAATTCCATATAATCTGAGCGTAAATTGGGGAGGTCATTACCTGTCATTAGGTAAAAGCGGATTTGATCCCCGTACATGCGACTTTGCCACCAAAAGGTCTGGAAATCCCATCGCTGTTTATAGACATTATCTACCAACAGGGCATAGTTGAGGTTGTTATCGCCGACAGCATAATAAACAGGGATCTGGATGTTCCCGGTTGCCCCTCCGTCGAACTGTCGGAAGCTATTACCAAATTCTCCTCCTTCGCGCACCCCTAGGGTAGTCCAGTCGCCGTCAGCATTGCCAGGATTTTTAAACTCTTCTCCCAATCCGTAAACGTTTTGAGTTTGACCAGGATCGATATTTAATCCCTTGAATCCCTGAGCTAGATCAGCTGGACAGATCGTAGTTAAATAGGCATTCTGCTTAGTCTTATCGATCGCCCGAATACAGAGATTACTTGCGTCGATTTCCAGCCGAACATCACTGGTTTCTAGCACATTCTCCGATTGAGAAATCGATGCTGGACCAGAATAATCGGTTTTGAACACCATTGGCGAAGTGTAGATCGATTCAGTCGTTGGTGGAGCCTCCCCAACAGAGGAAACCTCAAAATGAATCAGATCGTCATCTAGCACTTCAACCGTTAAGTAAGCTGAGCCAGCTTGGAATTGTGTCCGAAACACGTCAGCTTTGGCGGCTGGCTGCACGAATAAAAATGCAACTAGCGCCAGTGCAATTGTCATTGCTAATCGAATAATATTCATCAGCCTTAGTAAAAACACAGGCAAATTATAAGGCTTTCTCGTCAATAATTATCACTAATCGCCAGTCTGAGGGAATGGTGTGTTTGCTTGGTACAAAAGCATCAGGCAAGATTATATATCACACTCGCAGAAATTTATCAAGGGCGATCGCTCTTTGGGCTAACGGCAGTTAGTATACATTGGGGTTATTATGCGGTATCGCTACTAATCTTAGGCGATATTTGTTGTTATCACAAAAAAGAGAAGTTGATTTTGCAAAATTGGATCGAGACTGGTCTATAGGATGCAATTGCTTCGGTAATTGTTATGGTAGTGGATATTTAACTTGCAATAGTTAATCCTAGTATGTCCAGCCCTTACCTGACTCGGAGAGTTCTCATTCTGAGTGCCAATCGGAAAATACCTTGCCTCAGCGTCTGGATAAAGAGTTGCGAGAGATTAATGAAGGATTATATCGAGTTAAACATCGAGAAGAGGTTGAATTTGACTATAAGTTAGAACTTATCGGTGAAAGTCTAGGAGAGAGCATGGCTAATAACTTACTAATTTGTGTCGGCGATGGCGATAATATAGGTGATGTTATTGATCTCCACTTGCTTTCAGGAAATCTCGAAGAAGCTAGTAAATTTTCGTTCCAAGTAAAAGCTGCTCTTGAAGATATAGCTACTTTAGCAAAGAGTGAAATCAAGGCTTCGTTAATATATGTTGCTGGTGATGATATATGCTTTATCGTCTCAGCCGACCTGAACATTTCAGATATTTTGACTTCTTATTCTGAATATTTTCTAAAAAAAACTGGAAAAACGATGTCATTTGGTGTGGGTAGAACATCAGTTGAAGCCTTAATCTGTTTAAGAAGAGCCAAGGTTTCAGGCAAGGGGCGCGTAATTACTTCTGGAGGGAATTAAGATTGAGGGAATTATACATCTTTGTGACTACTGATAGACCAGACCAGTACCTCAATTCAATCGTACATTGCATTGAAAAAAGCGCAAAAAAAATCGTATTTATTCAAGTCGAAGACAGTCGAACAGAACCAGTTAAACTTAACTTGCTTAGAGCGAATGTGTACAACTTGCTTGAAAATCTCTCAGCAGGAGTCTATAAATACTACACTGGCGCTTTCAAGGATAAAGTAGTTCACTTAGACACTGAGTATAATGCCGACGATCTGGCAAAACTGAAGGCAAAATACAGTTTGTGCTTGACAGATGGTATTGATTGGACAGTCGAGAGGGTTCAGTACCTAAATTTGAGACCCTATATATCTGCTCTTGGCAAAAGGAAAGGCATCATCGTTGATGTTACATCAGTATCTAAAGTTTATATAGGTGATATTTTCGCCTGTTCTTTACTTGAAAATATTGATCAGCTCTACACCTTTGAGTTACTTGTTCAACCTGATTTTGACAAGCCTTGGAAAACACTCATTCACGAATTAGCCAAGGGTCAGGCATACAGATACACAAACTTGGTTGAAACACCAATATTTAAAGAGAGCAACAAATCAATTTTGTTAAGAACAACTCCCCTATTACTTTCAATAGTGGGAACAGTTTTATTTGTAGCTGTTACGCTGACGGCAACTTTGATTTTGGGTTTCAGCAGTGTTTTCATACAAGTTGTAAGCACAATTGGCACAGTGTTAGGAATCATTTCATTTTTCCTGGTTTACTTTCCTGTGCGTGGCAAATAAAATATGCAAGAAGTCCGAAGCATAACAATCTGCTGGTAGCAGGCTTTACGGTACTCAAAAAAGGAGCCGAGTTGGGCAACCTTACCGCCATCAAAAAAAATTTTGTAAGGCTGGAGCGCACATGGCAGCGATCGCTAATCATGAACTCATGAAGCGAATTGCGGAGAGCATACTACAAGAAGCTGATTAAAGACTGGGCTTGTAGTATGACTAATGAAGCCTGTGATCAACTTTCTTCGTTGAACTCAGATCTTGCGCCTGATGTTGAGAACCGGATTTTTAGGCAAACAACAACAAATTTAATAGGGTTTCAGCCGCTAAAAATCGGTTTTTTTGGAAATTATGATAATGGTGCAAGATCTGAGTTGAAGAAGATTTATCCTCAGATTATGACCAAGATTAATCTCTGTTTTGTCAGACTAATGCTCAAAAGGCTAGCGACTGGTTAGATAGATCTCAAATGGGTTCTATAAAAAGCAGCAAGGAGAATAAAACATGACTCAGGAGATTAGAGTACAAGCGAGTAGTGGCAATGTGTTTGCAGATTTAGGTTTAGAAAATTATGAAGAACTACTTGTCAAAGCAGAACTTGCTCGTAAGATCAGTAGCATTATTACTAAGCAACAAATGACGCAGACTGAGGCAGCAGAGCTTTTAGGAGTTGACCAGCCCAAAATATCAGCTTTAATCCATGGAAAACTATCTGGATTTTCGACTGCACGATTGTTCCGTTTCTTAAATGCTTTGGGTCGAGATGTGGAAATTGTTGTGAAAATCAAACCTAAATCTCATTCACAGGGTCAAACACGAGTTGTTGCCCCTTGATTTTGAATACCCACAGCTTCCGGCAGGTTTCAGTAGCTTTGTGTAAGTTTTTTGTAGCAGATTAAGGTAGGCTAACACTCTCCACATCCACCCTTAAGGCTTCTAACCTGGCTTTAATTTCTGGTGATATCGACTCCTGCCGACGTCCACCAAGTTGACGGGCGAAGAATTCCTCGATAGCTGCTGTCACTGCTAAGCGATTGGTTTCCTCTCTAAATCCGTGTCCCTCATCCGGTGCAACCAAATACTTCACCTCACGACCTAAATCTCGCAAGGCAACAACAATCTGATCTGACTCTGCCTGTTTGACGCGGGGGTCATTTGCTCCCTGGATTACCAGCAACGGGGCTTTAATCTGCTGGGCGGAAAACAGAGGGGATTGCCGGCGTAGGCGAATCCGATCCTCAGGATCTTCTAAATCACCCACGCGCACTGTAAAGATTTTTTTGATTGGTCCCCAGTAGGGTGGAATCGCCTTGAGCAGTGTCAAAATATTTGAAGGTCCAACGTAAGAAATACCTGTAGCATAAAGATCTGGGGTAAAAGCCAAACCTGCTAGACTAGCATAACCTCCATAAGAAACTCCAAAGATAGCAACTTTTTCTGGGTCAGCAATACCCTGATCAATTAAATACTTCACCCCATCAGTAATGTCATGCTGCATTGCCCCCGTACCCCATTGCTGATTACCAGCATTGAGGAAGGCTTTACCGTAGCCTGAAGAGCCTCGGAAGTTGGGCTGAAATACGGCGTAGCCTCGGTTAGCTAAAAACTGAACCATAGAATTGTAACCCCAGGTATCGCGAGCCCAGGGGCCACCGTGAGGAAAAATAACAACAGGGAGGTGTTTAGGCTCAACCCCTTTAGGAATTGTTAGGTATGCTGGAATCTCTAAACCATCTCGGCTCTGATAGCGTAGTGGTTGCATGGGAGCTAGATGTTCGCTGGGTAGCTCTGGGCGTGATTCGTAGAGCTTTTCGAGCTGGCGAGTCTCCCGATTGAAGAGGTAGGTGGAGCCAGGATCAATGTCTCTCTCAACTGTCACCAGTACCAGTTGATCATCATTTGTAGCCGAATTGAGATAAAAATCCCCTTCTGGTAATTTTCCCTTGAGCAAGGCTAGCTCTCTAGCAAATTCTTCATTCTGAGCATAAATGCGCAAGCGATCGCCAATATAGTAGGTAGCGATTAAATCATCTGTTGCCTCTGAGAAAATCGCACCACCAAAATCAACTGACTGCTGCGGATCCATATCCACTAATTCGCTATCTTTACTAGCGGGATTAAACAGCACAAGACGAGTAGTATCTACATTATCTCCTTTATTAGTAATCATGTAGACACGCTTGCCATCTTTGTGAAAGCGTAGGGGAGAGCAACTTTCCTCAAAGTTGCAAGTATATACAGATTCTAAATCTTTTCCCTGAACGCGCAAAATTTCCGTACCGCCGTCATCTGTCTGGCGTATCCCTAAGCGAATATTGCCTTCAAGATCTGTACTCCAGTTAGCAACATTCTGTTCATTTTCCAAAAGTATCTCCCGTTCCCCCGTACTCAGATTCAAACGATAAACATCGTGTAATTTAGGATTACGGTCATTGAGACCTACGATAATGTGATTTGGTGTGGCTTTAGGTCGGGCGTAGATACGAGCCTGAATATCATTGAAAGGTGTCAGGTCACGTGCTCGGGGAGCTGAATCCTTTATTGCTACATTGGCAGTAGGATCGACAGCATAGATATGAAAATTCTCATTGCCACCTTGATCTTGAGCATAGAGAATATAGCGCCCATCTCTACTCCAAAAGTAAAAAGGTATTGGTCTATTGGGATCAGCTGTCACCGGATGAGCTTGCTCAAAAGGTTCTTCAAGGCGTTTAACCCAGACATTAAGTACACCATTGAAGGGCTTCTGAAAAGCCAAGAACTTGCCATCAGGCGAAAGCTTAGCGTTAGCAATTTGGGGATTACCAAAGAAAACCTCCCTCTCAATTAAGGGCGGAAGTTTTTCTAAATAGTCGTTATTTTTTGTATAGTTAACAATACTGTTGGCTAGAAATTGATTTTCCTGTTGACTAGAAGCTTGGTTACTCATCATCAGTTCCGCAAGTGCAATAATTAGTACTAATGCGATCGACTTGATCCCTCTCATATCCTCACCCTTGCTTGACCAAAGCAGTTATCAAAAAAAATCGGGTAGCTGTTGAAGCCACCCGTAAAATTCAATTGTAGAAGGAGGAGGAGCTTAGCCTCCAGCTTCGATTAATCTTGGTTCAAAGATTAGGCAGTTACAGCCTTCTTGGCAACGGCAGCTAACTCACCTTTAGCATACTTAGCAGCAAAATCATCCAGAGTCATCTGCTTGATCTTGCTAGCATTACCGGCAGTACCAAATTGCTGATAACGATCCAAGCAAACTTTCTTCATGTAGGTGATAGAAGGCTTGAGGAAGTGGCGAGGGTCAAAATTCTTGGGATCTTTGGCAGCTGCTTCGCGAATTGCGGCAGTGATTGCCAAGCGGTTGTCAGTATCAATATTGACCTTGCGCACACCACTCTTAATGCCCTTTTGAATTTCTTCAACAGGCACACCGTAGGTTTCAGGAATTGCGCCACCGTACTGGTTGATGATTGCAATTAGGTCTTCCGGTACAGAGGAAGAACCATGCATTACTAGGTGGGTGTTGGGCAAGCGGCGATGAATTTCTTCAATCCTGCTGATGGCAAGAATTTCGCCCGTGGGCTTGCGGGTAAACTTGTAAGCGCCGTGGCTAGTGCCAATGGCAACTGCCAGAGCATCAACCTGGGTGCGCTCAACAAAGTCAACTGCTTCGTCAGGATCGGTCAACAGCTGATCATGGGAAAGCTTTCCTTCAGCGCCGTGACCATCTTCTTTATCACCCATGCCAGTTTCTAGAGAACCTAAGCAACCGAGTTCGCCTTCAACACTGACGCCAACGGAGTGAGCAACTTTCACCACTTCAGCAGTGACATTGACATTGTACTCAAAGCTAGCTGGCGTCTTAGCATCTGCCTCTAGGGAACCATCCATCATCACGCTGGTGAAACCGTGGCGAATAGCAGAGTAGCAAGTTGCTGGGCTATTGCCGTGGTCTTGGTGCATCGCAATGGGGATATGGGGGTAGGTTTCCAAAGCTGCGATAATCAGATGACGCAGAAAGTTCTCTCCTGCATATTTGCGGGCACCGCGAGAAGCTTGTAAAATCACTGGGCTATCGGCTTCATCGGCAGCCTGCATAATTGCCTGGATCTGCTCCATGTTATTGACGTTATAAGCTGGAATACCGTAGCCGTTCTCAGCCGCGTGCTCCAACAGCAACCGCATTGGTACGAGCGCCATAGATAGTGAACTCCTAACTTCTGGTGTTTGGTTAGCTAGTTATTAAAACAAGCTTAATTCTTACAATAATCTTAAGATACTTTATCAGCTTCGAGGAAATAATATTTTGGATATTACCCTATAAGTATTACTTATAGGGTTAATAGCTAATTCCGTTATTGTCTATATGGGTCGCCCGGGACTCGAACCCGGAACTAATCGGTTAAAAGCCGAGTACTCTACCATTGAGTTAGCGACCCAATTAATTCAGTGCGGCGAGGCACTACAATCCCAGTTTAGCATGAGATACTCTCCAAGTACATCATTGAGGTAATCTTTCCACTGCTGAGTTTTCATCAGAGTAGATTGCACCTGGGTGACATCAGGGACTTCCGCTCCAAAAACGCTAACAATTGCTAACATTTTTTGAGCATCCCCGACACATTCAAACCCCCAACCACTATCTGGCTGTGGTTCTTAGCTAGATAGGTGGTGAGTTTATGCAAGGTGTCTTTGCGGATATTGGCAATGACGGGAGCCAATCTGTTACGAACAAGTCCTTTATTTATTCTACACTTACCATTAATTTATATTCGGAATGTTTCAATTCAATTGTTAAGTTTAGCGGCTGAGCCACACCCCCTCCAACCTCCCCCTGTAAGGGGGAGGCCATATGTTCGCCCCTTGCAGGGGCGAGCCAGGGGGGGCGGCAATTCATCCAAGGTCTTACCCGTAGGGCAGCGTGGGATGAATTGCCGGAGCAGCTAAAAATTCCTCTATATCCCAACTCTAATCTTACTCTCGCCAACTAATTGCAAATTAAAATTGTATACTAACATCCCCTATTTATTCCCAGTGGATTACCCAAAATTTTTACCTTTGAGGTTTAGCTTCAAAGTTAAGTAAATTTTCTCTAGTTAATCTATCAGAAACACGGATGTGAAAAAAAATTTAGTAAATCATAATCACACTCTAGACTTAACTATTTAGTCTTGCCTGTACATAGGAAAGCCTTGATTCAAAGCCTTTATAGCTTTTTAGCAGCTTTGTAGCTGTTTGACCTCTAGATTCAGATCGACATCAAACCCTATGCTGGTAATGAACCTAGTCTATTCTGAACTACAGCCTTGGTTGACAGATGCAGGTGAAATGCTTGCTTTGTGCTTAAATAGATATGTAAACGTAAATCAGCTCGATAGCTAAAATTTAAGCCGTGTCTTTACCTGTAGTCTGCGTATACTATAAGGAATTAGGATATTACCTATATATTTAAGGGGCACTCATCTGTACTCGGCTGGGCGCATGGTTTCCCTTAACTTAAGTCCTTGGGTCTAACAGGGAAGTACTGCTGCATTTGTTTAAATTCAAAAGTCCACACTATTGCGAAAAGAAGATAAAACAAGTAGTATGTCAACATACAGAAGTATCATTATCTAAACCCCCCCTACGAGTCAGGTTCTCAGGGAAGCTATGTACCTAGTGCAGAAGCTGCTTGATTTAAAAGTATTTGTAAGAGTCGTTTGCTCAGGAGAAGCTAAATATGCTACATCGCAAGATCTATCAACTCTGTTGCGATGGTCGTGAGGTCAGCATTTTCTTGCGGGATCAGCAACGTTGGATTGAACGCACTCGCATTATTGATATTGAAGGAGATTTAGTTACGATTCGTTATGAAACTGACGAAGAAGAAGAAATTAGTTCCTGGGAAGAAATGGTTCGTTTGGAAAGCATTGGTTCTGTCACCCAGAAATTAGCTTCTGTATCCAGAGTTCATTCTGAACCATTGGTTTCTGATGAGTGCCCAGAAGCTGAACAAATTCATCCTCGTTCCCAAGACTTAAATCAAGAGTAACTAAAAATTGGGTTGTTGCATTGCCAAATTTCCAGGTAATTTCTCACTTTGTTGGCAAAGGTGGCATTGGCTCAAAGACTAGACAGTAGCCTACAGGCGTCACCTTAAAGCCATATAGTGGAGAAGCACGGTTCCAGCAGCGCTGACCCCGTTGGTGAAGACAGTTGCCGCAACACTCGCTGTTGGAAGGTACTTTAGCATTATTACTGTGAGTGAGTATCTCTCGTTGCGATAGGCCACGCAAAACCAGTTCTTCCCCTTGCCAACGGGCTTCCACCAGACCAGTATCAGCAAAATTTTGCCAGCGAGGATCAGCGGCAATTGCCTCTGGGAGCGTAATATTGACGACAGTATCTAATTCTGTTAGTTCGCCCTCGTAGTTAGTTTCCGCTGGTGGTGCTGGTTGTATAAAGGTTTCACCAATGGTTAGTTCTACCAGTGTTCCAGCTGCCGGACAGTGCAGGTGGTAGCGGTTTTGTAGCTCTTCGAGACCAGTTAGATCGGCTAAGTAAGTGGGGGAACCATGGACAAAAACTACGTGCTGAGGACGGAGGTTATGAATTAGCTGGGTTGTTCCCAAACAGTCACTGTGTTCGGCAAGCAGATAGGTTTCGACATCAGTTGCCAACGAGTCATCGAAACTCAGATACTCTCGGGTTGTTTCTGGCACCAAAATTAGGGGGGGAGCTGCTTCTGAATGCCAATATTTGCTCAAGTCAGCAGTCGTGTCGCAAAGAATGATACAGGGGGAATGACCAAGGGTATGATACTGCTCCTGATCAAGTCGGCGCACGCGAGGACGAACCCGCTCGTCCCAAAATAAGGGTTGATGCCGGGCAAAATTTTGTACTGATGCTGGCAGGTGAGGTAATACCTCTAGATAGGCATCACAACCAGCTGCAACGCTACCCTCAACCCAGATATCTAGATTTCGCCCAGTGAAAAGATGATGAGAGCGCAGTAACATCAGAATTTCTTGACCCAGCCCCAAAGTGGGTAGAGGCATTACTACTGAGTGTTTATCAGCAATTACCTGCTCAATACTAGCCATCAGTTGTTTTTCTTGCTGACGCCGATGAGGATGTCGTGCCGTGCCGTAACTGCCTTCTACAATCAGCACGTCTAGCGGTATTCCCCTCAAAGATTCAATCGATAATCCCTCTACCAGCCGCAAGTTAGAGCGAAAACAGTCTCCTGTATACAGGAGTCTATAAGTGCGATCAAACGCTGCATAAGTGAGCAAAATAGCTGCTGCCCCAGGTAGGTGTCCAGCGGGAAATAATTCGACGCTGAAGCCATCACAGAATTCAATCGGTGATCTCCAGGGTAGGGCATGACAGAATTTGGGAAGATCTTCAGGTGAAGAGTAGGACCAGTTCAGCGGCAATAACTGGGTTGTAACCTCGCTGGCGTACATTGGTAAGTGTGGAAAGGCTTGGTGAAGAGCCAGTAATCCCCGAGCGTGATCCCTGTGGGCATGACTGCAAATTACCCAATCTGCCAGTGGCTTAGCTTCTGTTTGTAGAGGTGAGATGTCAGCTAAACCACAGTCCAAAAGAATACGATGTGGACCCATCTGCACTAGCAAACAAACTCCCTCAGAGTCATGACCAGCACCATAAGGTAAACACAATAAGCGCTCATCATCGCGAGTAGATGCCAGTGGGCGTTGATTGCTCATGAGCTGTGTGAACTACTCAGGCTTGCTTCGCTGAGTTGTGAGCTTCCCGCTTCACGGGGGAATGCCTCAAGAGTGACTTATGCCCTCCTCTTGGTCTTACTCCCCCTCCACTGGCAGAGATGGCTGCATCATCCGCCTGTAGCATCCTGATCCCCTCTTCCGTTGCCAAAGACCTATCCAAATTTGACCAACTATATACAAATTGAGCATCTTTTGAGCATCTTTGTGCTTTCTTCAGAGTAAAACTCTGAAGGCGACGGCGTTACTCCAGCCCGACAGGCTGATCGGATACAACTCGCCGCTCACAATTGAAATATCCTCGCATTAAAGCGACGAGGATTCAAACGGTTGTTACGTAACGCACTAAAAGGACGCTGCTATCTATCGGTTCTTGCCAATTTAAAGTTGACACTCTTTTTTCTCTAGCTTGTAGACGAGAGAGTGGATAAACATTCCGTTATATAAGACATACCAAAAGCTAAGCACAAACTCCCTAATGGGCAGAACCGTTACCGTGATAGTTATCTGAATCGTAAAATCCGTTCTTCGTTCCAAAAATTAGGCATAAAACGGTAAAAACAACCGTCAAAGCAATTAGAATAAGTTTTACATCCATACTTATAAATAATCTTTACTAGAATTTTCAGTTATTTCTGACCGAGTAAGATTAAGATAACCCTTCAGCCAAGACCAAGGACTACCTTAATCATACACTACTTCATTCCACAGGATAAATAGTAGTCAAACCCTAGCTATTATCCAATCCAGGAAAGCCTGGAACCAGATTTATTCTTTAGAATTGTTTAACTAGTGGGGGTTTGGCAGCCAATAAGCATACCCTCATGTCTGAACGATCCTGCACAACCAGCCCTGCGCTGTAACCATAGGTTCAAGGTTGGGAGGATTTCAAAGATAAATTTCTTGACCTCGCTCGGTGAAGCGGACATCCCTGATTTTCAACTGAGAGTTATTGGTCAGGGTTCTACGCAAACTACCGAACAAAGCCAACTGTTCACAGGTAGACAGAGAGACAAATTTCCGTCTTGAGTCAGGTACCAAGCGCAAATCTATGTTGGCAACACCGCTTTGAGCATTGACTTTAACACGATACCCAGCAACATCAAAGTCGCTTGAGGTTGTTTGCTCTAGAACTTTGTTAACGACAGCATCGACAACCCCATCAGCCCGAACTTGCACTACTTCTGATTCGAGCTCATGGCACTGATTGTCAACTCGATAGATATTGAGAGTTAGACTTGTTGAGGTGTTGTTGAGATTATTCTGTTGGTCTAAAGTGGTATTGGGTTGTTCGTTGGCAACCGACTCTTCAGGGAGCAAAGGCTTGATATTGGTATCAGTTGCAACTGCAGGAGAAAACCTGAAAAATTCCTGGCTATTTGCCGCTAGCCAACCGCAGCCACTCAAACTAGCTAGCACTAATCCCATCGCAAGAGGAACTAGGTGTTGTTTAATGGTATTCATATATACTTAACGCTAAGCTGTTTTTATTGTTTTGATCGCTGTTGCTGACTTCAACAGTTGCGCTAGTATCATTCAGGGTTGCTGTCTGCTCATCCGGAGGATGTAAAACTCAACAATTAGCATTTTTTCTAGTGCAGTGTGGCAGTAATGAGTTGCTACCTGAGCTTTTGAGCCTTGGTAACCTCTATGCCTGCGGTTAGAATTGGTCGCCAGTTTTTTCCGGAATGCAATAGTAATTGCCCCCAGAGTGCTCTGCTTTTGCCCAGCAAAGGTTGAATTCCTAAACTATAATCCTATGGCTAATGCCACTTGGACTCGCCGCCATGTACTCTCTTTAGCCGATTTTTCCCTAGGGGAATATGATACGGTTTTACAAACTGCTGCTAGTTTTCAGGAGGTGCTCTCAACGCGCACAAAAAAAGTACCTGTCCTCCAAGGGCTGGTGGTTGCCAATCTGTTTTTTGAACCATCTACCCGCACTCGCAGTAGTTTTGAGCTTTCTGCCAAGCGCCTTTCCGCTGATACACTTAATTTTGCCCCAGGAACTTCTTCCTTGAGTAAAGGGGAAACGATTCTAGATACAGCTAAGACTTATCTGGCAATGGGAGCAGATTTAATGGTGATCCGCCACCGAGAGGCAGGAGTGCCTCAGGCGATCGCTACAGAAATGGATAAACTTGGTGTAAGGGTGGGAGTACTCAATGCTGGTGATGGTCAACATGAACATCCCTCCCAAGCTTTACTTGACCTGTTTACGCTCTGTTGTCTGGTAAATCCAGAATACCCTCGACTAAAACTCCTGAGCGATAAGAAAATAGCGATCATTGGTGATATTCTACACTCTCGGGTTGCTCGTTCCAATATTTGGAGTCTCACTGCCTCTGGTGCCGAAGTGCATTTGGCTGGTCCCCCGACTCTGGTGCCGAAGCTGTTTGCTGAATATGGCAGTGGCTGCAGAAGCAGGGATATAAAAGCAGGGAAGAACTTGATTACTTCATTTCCTGTTAAGGCTTCGATACCAAAGCCAAAATCTGAAATCCCGAATCGCAAATTATTTATCCATTGGGATCTTGAATCTGCCCTAATTGATGCCGATTTTGTGATGACTTTGCGATTGCAAAAAGAGCGCATGAGTACACATCTATTGCCCAGTTGGAGAGAATATCATCAGCGCTATGGAATTACCCGCACCAGGCTCAAATTATGCAAGCCTGGAGTTAAAGTTTTGCACCCTGGCCCAGTTAATAGAGGCGTTGAAATTAGCTCCGAGTTGATGGATGACCCTCAATTTAGCCTGATTTCTCAGCAGGTGACGAGTGGTGTAGCTGTGCGCATGGCACTACTTTATTTAATGGGAAGTGGTAAGCCGGAATTGAAGAATGGAGAGTAGTTTCAAATAAATATATGATTTAAAAGCCTAACAGCTTAACAAGCAAAAAATAAGTAATAAGTAACAAGCAGATATTACTTATTACCTATTACTTATTACTTATTACTTAAAAACTACACCTCCTCTTCTACTCCAAAGTAGAGGGCAGCATATTTGATGATTTCTGCCTCGTGAGGTTGCAACTCTGGCAAGTATGTCTTCAAGGTATTACGTACTGCATCAGTAAAGGTGACATAGTTTTGAGTCTTGTTTTTGACGAAGGGTTCGAGTTTTTTGATTAGTTCATAGTTGCTCTCAATATTTTCTGCCTTCATCGCACTCTCTAGAGGTGCAGCTGTAGGATCGTCAAATTCAGGCAAAACTCGACTGACAAAGGTGACTCGGTGCATTAATCGCCAACAACCAGGCTTTTTCTCGGCTTGATTGGCTTGACGCATTGCTATAGCATTGGGATGGTCACTTTGTTCTAACCAAATTGGGTCAACTACCTTGCTGAACAAATCTTCAAAGTTTTCCTTAGAAGAGTCTAAGTAAAAGGTCATGAAACGGTAAGCATCAACTCGACCAGTAACCAATTTGGGATTACCTTGGTCATCATACTTAGGTTCGCCACTCTCGGGAATATAGTATTGCATATCTCCTGAAGGCATAACATTAACATTGATGCTGAAGGTTTTAGTCGCCTCTTTAGTTTTGGTTTTGGTGATGTTGAGGCTTCCTCCCATACTACTATCGAGTCCAAATTTTAAATCTGCACCAAAGATGTTTGTTTCCACTGATAGTTCAGTACCAAATTCGGTATTAAAGGAGTAGGAACCAGTAACAGAATCTTGCACAACGTCGGTAGTATCTGTAGTTTCAGCGTAAAACCCTCCGTCTATACTCCAGACATAGGTATTGGCAATATTGCGTTTGGCAAACTTCCGCGCTAAACTTTGATCCTTACTAAGAGCATCACCAAGACCGCCAAAGGTAGTAGCCGCTGCTAAGGCTTGACCTGCACCTGGTCTCGCGCCTGCCGCACTAACCAAGAGACCATAGTTACTTTTCATGAGTTTGTTGACGGGATTGTTGGCTGAAAGGGGCGAGGCATCAAAGTTATTGTAGTAGTTTTGCAGCTCCTGCATTTCCTGGTTAATGCGTTTTTTCAAGGCATAAGCCTCTTTGGGTTTGAAGTAGCTGTATTCTCCGTAAGTTTGAGCTTGGGGATAATCTGGATCAGTGCAGACGCTATTGTTTTTGTAACCGACTTTTCCATCCAAAGTACCCTGCTTGGTATAGCGGGGGTTGAGGGGGAAGGAAATGATATTCCAATCTTTGGGAATATCGGGATTAGGTTGAAATTGGAGGGAGACGAGGGCGTTGTTATGTGCTAAACGCAAGGCAAAAATATCGGCTGTTTCTGATTGTACTAAGGCAAAACCACTATTACCTGCTAAGTAACGCCGACCTAAATTGGGATTGAGCATGTTGTTGGGAGATTCCCAGTTTCCTCCTAAACTTGCACTCATTTGCCGCGTAACATTAAGCCCTGTGGACATGTTTTGCTCTTCTAACCAAGTACCGGAGGATTCAAACTTGGCTGAGGAACCAAGAGTTACTGTCGCCTCCATTTTCTGGGAGGTACCAAAGCCCAAAGGAGCTAACAGCACACGTAAATCGAGGTCTAGTCCTACAGAACCAGATATTCCAAAAGAACTGTTGAAGCCGTTTTCTTTGGAGCTTGAATAGTGGTACATGACTTCATCAGCTTCAATGAAATCAATAGTAGAACCATCCCCTTCATAAGTATCTGTACCAGTTCCTTTCGTGCCGTAGGTCATGTTTTCACTGGGTACGGGGGGTGTTCCTTCGATATAACCAATCACTTGTGGGTTAAATTGGGCTTGAGCAATCCATTCGGTAATTAAGTTACCTACTTTGTAACCCGTGAATAAATGCCATTGACCATCTTTAATGTAGGTGTAGCAGCGCTTCATTACTCCAGTTAAGTTGCCTTTGGAGTCATACTGCATATCTCCATATTCCTGTACGGCAGGACGACTGTCGATAGTGTCGTGGAATTGGGTTCTTACTCCTGCTAGGGCTGAGCGTACTTGGGCGATATCATTACTGATGGGAGCAGTAGAGAGAATCGAATTTGGTTTGCTCTCGCCAGTACCGACAAGTAGGTGGTTTCCTAGGAGGGAATGGTCTTTGAGTTCGGTTTCGTTATCGAGATCGAAGCTATAGTTGGCAATCAGGTCTTGTTTTTCCCCTTTGAGCCTGGTAAACAGGTTATCCTGTATTTGCTCGTGAGTGCGGGCTACTTTCCAAATCCGAATCTCTTCTAGGGTACCTAAGAAGCTTTCTTGGATATTGTTGCCATTTTTGTAAGCACCGAGGGTAAATTGTTCGTCTCCCCAAGGTAAACTACTCGCTGTGATTGTATTGACTACCTTACCGTTGAGATAAAGTCCGAATTTAGAACCATTGGGGTCAGGATTTTTTACCCACTGCACTGCACCAACAATCTTGCCATGATTTCCGCTCTTAGCATCGTAGGCAATATTACCCTCGTTTTCTTCTAAGCGCCACCAAGCAATTAGTCCTTTTTCTTGACCTTTAATCTCGCTATAGAGTTCCTTTTGATCTAGAGCTTTATTCCAGACACGGACTTCGCTCATAGTGCCTTGGAAATAGCTCTCATCACCCCCGAAGGTAATGCGACCAATTTCTAGTTCTTGCTCAGTGTTACCAGCATCACCGTTAAACCGATAATTTCCAGCCTCAGTCTCACCAATGTAGAATTGAATGTCATCCCATTCTTCAAAATTAACTGAAGCAATGGCTTCCATTGTCACTGGCTCATCGTTGACTGTGATTGTTTTTGTCTCTTTGTTTTCGAGGGTTTTTTGACCACGCTTGCGGATGAGAGCAATTTTTTGGAAACCGTTACTACTGAGAGGGTTGGTTGATTTGTAATCGTGATACCCATGATTTTTGTCTTCAAAGGCAAAGACCAGCTTACGATCAGTATCGATGTAGAGGGCATAGGGAACATCTTGATCAGTGCCGTCTTTTAACTGCCCTTTACTAATTAGCCCCTGTTTTTGGTTGAAATTATCTATCTTCAGGAAGATTTCAACGGTTAAATCTTGGCTGATGTTGAGAGCTGTTTCTGTACCACATTTGAGATAGCCACCGTTGAACTGTAAACCATAGGATTGGTTGAAGACAGCTGCTAGATGGTGCCAACTTCCACATGGCAAGACTTTTTCGCTTTCAATAAACTGATTTCCCACACCAGCAATTAGCGAGTAAGAGGTAGTAGGTACGGGTGAAGTAACAACTTGTGGATTGCCGTGCATTGTACCATCATGACCATTATCAGTATGGTCTTTGGTAAGACCGTTTTCAAAATGGTAGTAGGCAACTAAACCAGATTCATTACCATTGAGTCGGCGGTTCATGTCTGCTTGGATTTCTGTTTGGGTGCGGGCGCGATTCCAGATGTGGACTTCATCAATTTGACCAGTAAAGTAGTTTTGATTACCTCCGCGACAACCCAAAAATAAAGAAGAGCTGTTTTTAGTGTTAGCTGTAGTTGTATCGGTGGTACTTCCCTCTTCAGAGCCATCGATATACAAATGTAGTTGTGAACCGCTTTTGACAAAGGCAATATGATGAAAGTTGCTATCATTAACTGCTGTTGTCGAAGTTATGTTAGGGTTGTTAGAAGCATCATATCGGCTTACATATACCATCCCTGAGGAAGGAACATACCTGATCACATAGGAGTATCCGCCAGATGCGCTCCATTTTTCGATGATGGAGTTATCTGAATAGGTTGTATCCGTTTGAGTTGAAGCAGCTTTAATCCAGGCTTCAATGGTAAAGTCTTGATCTGTACCGAAATCTATGGCATCAGAGTCAAGTATTTGCACATAATCCCCATTTCCATCCAATTCTAGTGCCGACATAAATTCTATTGGAGTTCCAGGTTTGAGTGCCAAACCATACTTAGAATTGGGAGAATGGTGATGGATTAAACGGGTTGTACTTTCTACACTGCTAGAAGTAACCCAAGCTTCTAAGGTAAGGTCATCAGTAGCATCTAATTGCGCCAGTTTACTATTATCTCCCAGGGCAATGTAATCATCTTGACCATCAAAAGCATATGCCTTACCCGGTGAGTCTGCTACCCAGGCACAAGATTGGGTGATTTCACCACCTGTTGCGGCACCATTTTGAACCTTACCTTCAGCAGTACCGGGAACAACTATAAACAGCAGTGAGCCTTTTTGCAATTCATATGTTGCTTTGTTAGTACTTGCTAGTGCTTCATAGTCATAGGGAAGCAAGTAAACTGAGGTTTTTGCTGTTACTTGCAGGCTGGCACTAGCAATAGGAATAGAAGTGGCATCACGAGCTACAGCTTCACTGACTGTTACTTTAGTACTACCGATTAACAGGGTATCGTCGCTGTTGAGAGCTTGTTTGACCTTGCTTGCTAAATTCAGACTAGTGATTGTGCCGGATACTGCTGCTGCTAGGGTCCCGATAAACACCTGTTTACTAGCTGCACCATTGAGAACTGTGGCAAATTCTATAACATTGCGGGGGACTTGACTCCAGGTTTCAGTTATCCCCACAGTGGTGTTTTCAATGGTAACTGTGCAGTTATCAGCATTAGTACCACTAGTGATAGCGATCGTAGCGCTATCCATCTCTGGTTCTGCCGAACGAGCTAGTAAATTAATACTGCCAGTTTCAGCAGCTAGAGTATATTTAGCTTTGCTGGTATTGGTGTCGTAGTAAGCGGCTAAAAACTGACCTGCTGAACCCCGGAAGTAAAGAGCAAGTTTACCGAGAGCACTGTCGAAGAGTTGAGGAGTATCGTTGGTATAGGCAAAGCCCAATAAACCACCAGCAACGGTTAAACCAAAGGAGTCTGTGTGTAGCAGGTGCATAGGCAAAGTTACATTATTATCTAAAATGCCTGCTAGCTCTCGAATCTCTGATTGCTTGGCAATTAGTTCTTGTTTTTGTTGGGTTTTTGAGTCTTGAGTGAAAATATAGGCAGCACCGGCATTTTGCCCTCCAGTATCTTCTTCATAAGCTCCGACAATTGCCCTGTCTCCACTGATGGCTACTGAATAGCCAAACAAATCATATCCCTCCTTGTCAGAGGCTAGAAGTTTTTGTGTTTCTTCCCATTGACCGTTTTGGTAGTGGAAAATATAGGCAGCACCGGCATTTTGCCCTCCAGTATCTTCTTGATCAGCTCCAACAATTGCCCACTCTCCACTGATGGCTACTGAAGAACCAAACAAATCATATCCCTCCTTGTCAGAGGCTAGAAGTTTTTGTGTTTCTTCCCATTGACCGTTTTGGTAGTGGAAAATATAGGCAGCACCGCCACCAGCCACTCCAGTGCCTTCTGCAAAAGCTCCGACAATTGCCCTGTCTCCACTGATGGCTACTGAATAGCCAAAATAATCAGATGCCTTATTGTCAGAGGCTAGAAGTTTTTGTGTTTCTTCCCATTGACCGTTTTGGTAGTGGAAAATATAGGCAGCACCGGCATTTTGCCCTCCAGTATCTTCTACAAAAGCTCCGACAATTGCCCTGTCTCCACTGATGGCTACTGAATAGCCAAAATTATCATTTGTCTCCTTGTCAGAGGCTAGAAGTTTTTGTGTTTCTTCCCATTGACCGTTTTGGTAGTGGAAAATATAGGCAGCACCGGCATTTTGCCCTCCAGTATCTTCTTCATAAGCTCCAACAATTGCCCACTCTCCACTGATGGCTACTGAAGAACCAAACAAATCATCTGCCTCATTGTCAGAGGCTAGAAGTTTTTGTGTTTCTTCCCATTGACCGTTTTGGTAGTGGAAAATATAGGCAGCACCGGCATTTTGCCCTCCAGTATCTTCTTCATAAGCTCCGACAATTGCCCACTCTCCACTGATAGCTACTGAACGACCAAAAAAATCATCTGCCTCCTTGTCAGAGGCTAGAAGTTTTTGTGTTTCTTCCCATTGACCGTTTTGGTAGTGGAAAATATAGGCAGCACCGGCATTTTGCCCTCCAGTATCTTCTTTATAAGCTCCGACAATTGCCCACTCTCCACTGATAGCTACTGAATAACCAAAATAATCAGATGCCTCCTTGTCAGAGGCTTGAATTTTTTGTGTTTGTACAAATTGACCTTGATTTATTTCCTCTTGTAGGGCTAATACTTCTTGCTCCAATTGGGAGAGTCGTTCTAAATCTTCATTAGTACCTTTATCTAGAGCTTTCCCCAAATCAATATTATCCGGTACTTGTGCCAACTTACCCTCACGGGAGAGGGCAAAATCTAACACTCCTACATACTTCTCTGAATCTGTGCTAACAGTCGCTGTCGCCAGCATCACCCGCGCATTTTTCTTAATCGGCTTTTGCTGTTGGTCATAACCAGCGTTAGACTTTTCTTGCTGATAGTACAATAAGGAAGCAAGACCAGACTCAATAGTACGCCCCTCAAACTTAAAACTAGTGCGGCGAATACCAGGATGATCCCCTAAGGGTACATCAGAGTTTACCCAAACGGTATCTCCTTGAATAGTACCGTGGTTAGCGTTTTCGGTTTGGTCGTAAACAGTATCACCAGAACCTTCATCAAAGCGCCAGTAACTTTCTAAACCTACTTCGTTACCTACTAAACGGTGGTTGAGGTCAGTTTTGATTTCATCGTCAGAACGGGCGCGGTTCCAGAGGCGGACTTCATCAATTAAACCATTAAAATGGCGCTTACTCCTGTTTCCTAACCTGCCAATTACCACTCCTAAGGCTTCAGTTAGGTTATCAGCAACAGTAGATGTAGTTACCAGAGCACCATCGAGATAGAGTTTTTGCTCAGAGTCATTTTTAACAGCGGCGAAGTGATGCCATATGTCATTTTTGCAAGCACTAGTAGATGCAATCTCGTAATCACTGCCACCGGAACAATGTCGATAGCGTAGCTTCCCATTTGTTTGCAACTCAATGATAATGCCATAGGTCTTATCAGCTTTTCTGGCAGTTGCGATCGTCATTGGACCAGAAGCACTAGTTTTAAACCAAGCTTCTATAGTGTAACTACCACGGGCAAAATCAATACTACCAAAATCTACATAGTCATCGAGTCCATCAAACTGTAGCGCCGACTCTCCATAACCCTCTTTACTGACGATGGGAATCAAGTCTTGCTCGGTAAACGGACACTTACCCGGTTGACGCTCAAAAACCGACTTCTGATACTGAGGGTCAGGACTAGTGTAAAACTGAGTTCCCTTAGTATTAAATAACCCATCAGCTGCACGCTCGACATTAAACGAGTCAATTAATCCAGTCTGACTATTGTGGGCAAAGACTTGCCAGCGCTGCACACTAGCTATCTGGGTAGGCACCAACAAAGCAGAAAAACGCCCCTGCTGTAAATTGCCAACAAAGTCCAATTCCTGAGTAGGCTCAAAAAAGGGATTACCCTCCATATCCTTAGCCCCCAGAGAGTCTTTGCTGTTGTGAGGGCGAGTTTTACTGCGGCTACGTTTATAACGCACCTCCATCTTCGGCTTAAGTTCGGTTCCAGCAAGTATAAAGCGGTCTACTAGCAAAGTATCTTTGACTAGAGGAACCTTGTTATTATCGACATCCTTGACGTAATCAGTTCTTTTGCTATCTCCGGAAGCTTCAGGTGGAAGTTTGTCCAGTTTGAAAACCACATCCTCGTGCTTGTCGTCAATAGACTGACGGAAAATATAGATATACTGAGCATCGGAAAGCGCCTGAAAAGGAGCATCTGCCGTCAAACGAGCAGTAGAAGAGAGGAAAGGGTTAATTTCTTCTGCACGCAGAGTTCCTCTTACTGCTTCTTCCCTACTACCTTTTTTCACTATTGGCATCAGGGTTTGATCCGTAACACCATAACCTACCTGGGCAATTTCCCCAGGAAAACTCAATTCCTGAGGGTTTTCCAGCCAATAGTTGACATCAAGGGGACTTTTATCATCGCTATCGTCCAAATTGAGTACAGAGTAGTAAATGCGTCTGTTGTCATCCATCGCCAAAGCAACGACAGTTCCCTTATGGCGCACCATTGTAGTGTGCTTGTAAGCCTTGTCAGTGTAGGTTTTGAGGAAATTCTCGGTGATAGTCATCAGGCAATTGCAATCTACTAACTAAATTTTGTTTGTCGCCTTTGATACTATCTCACTTGTTAAGCAAAACAAATCTTAATTTTCTAAAAAAAATCTTGATGATAGCCACTTTGTAAAAAAAAAACTTGTTGCAAAAAAAATGTTGTACAAAAAATATTTATTGTCGCCATATTACTTGACAAGCACCATCTTTTAATGTTGATGGTTCATGATACGCGCATGCTGTGCAAACATGGTTCAATAGATCAACATTCGACAGTTGTGGAGTACTTTCCCAATGAACAAGGGCAACTTCAAGCCCATGTTTTAATCGTGAGTCACAATTGTTACCCAAGATTGTCGCCCAAGTAATAAATTTGATTGAATACACATTTATTACTTATTACTTATTACTTATTACTTATTACTTATTACCTGCCGTATTCTAATAGAGAAGCCCATATTCTTTAACAGCATCTTCTAAATACGTGCTTAAACAAAATCCTAAAGATAATTTTTACATTACTTCTAAACCATTATCATTACCAGCAGTTTATGCCTTAGCTGAAGAACCAGCTAATGGAGCAGTAGTAGTAATGAGTGGTACAGTACGCTCTCAAACTGACGGTAAGTCAGTAGTGGCACTGGATTATCAAGCCTATGAACCAATGGCTTTGCAGGTGTTTAACTCAATTGCTATTGATATTCGCAATAACTGGCCTGAAGTGAGGAGGGTAGTGATTCATCATCGCCTTGGTTATTTGGAAATTGGTGAAATTAGCGTACTGGTGGCTGTTGGTAGCCCACATCGTTCAGAAGCCTTTGCAGCTTGCAAATATGCGATTGATACCTTGAAATACAATGCCCCCATTTGGAAAAAGGAGTACTTTAGCACTCCAGATGGTGAAATTTCATCAACTTGGGTGAATATCGGCGCTTGGGAGCGATCAGGAAAATCTTGCTAAAATATTACTCAGTATTTGTAGGTTGGGTTGAGGTAACGAAACCCAACATATAGCGCTTTTCAATTAGACATCTCCATAAACCTCGATTATAGTTGGGTTTCACTTCGTTCTACCCAACCTACTTGTGTTAAAGTGAATCCTCTACTCCCCATCTCTTGTAATCAAGGCAGGCTTGCCTATGACAGTGACAACCGCTAAATGGACACTAGACGACTATCACCGTATGATTGAGGTTGGTCTTCTGGAAAGCCGTCACGTTGAACTGTTAAACGGAGAAATCATTGAAATGCCTCCAGAAGGGCCTGAACACGCCCAACTGAGTACGGACGCTGCTGACTATTTGCGAACTTTACTTGGCGAACTAGCACTTGTACGCGATGCCAAGCCCATTACAATACCTGAAACCCGTTCGGAACCGGAACCAGATTTAGCAATTGTGCAGCCTAAACGGGTACTTTATCGCACTCGTCATCCTCATCCTGAAAATATTTTTTGGGTGATTGAATATGCCTTTAGCAGTCTGAGCAAAGATTTAGACGCAAAACGGAAAACCTACGCA